>NZ_JADEXH010000029.1:0-82426 GCF_015207205.1 Sphaerospermopsis sp. LEGE 08334
ATTCAGTCTCATTCTCTCATTTTTTCCTGAATTTATTCTCAATGCCCTATGAATTTCTCTTTAGTAGTCAAATGGGAATTAAAGTCTATATTTTTACTTTCTTTATTGCGTATTTATATTTAAGCCTTTATGCTGCTTATGATACTTGTATATATACTACATTTTGAAGTGCGGAATGTGGGTTTAATGATTTATGATGATAACCGCACTAAAGCCCAGGGGAAAATTACTGCTTTGTTGGAAGATTTGGTTTGAATTATAAGTAAGTCGGCGGGGAAATTTATAACTATGTAACGGAAATTTAACAATAATACCCATTGTTATGATTTGCTATTTTTTCCACGTACCACCCATGTGCATTTAACCTCACTACCTCTCCTCGGTCTTTGACTTTCTGTGGCACATCCACAGTTCTCAGTTTTAACAGCATTTCGTCTTGCTTACGAGTTAAAAATACCCTCAAACGAGCGCCCATATCTCTATCACCTTGGTAGATGTCTTCTCCGTATTTACTTATCTTTACATAGTTTGGTTTTTTCACGCCGACTTACTTACATTTTGAGAAAAATGTTTGCTAAAAGACTTGTTTTTTAGTAAAAACTATGAAATACTCCTAAAATAATACTTTAATCCGACCGATAAACCGTAGTTAATTTTAAGCCCTGGTATTTTGCCAGTCAAAAAAATGTAACTCGTAGAAGTGAAATTGCTTCACTTCTATCTTTGGCTGTCATTCAAGTTGCAATTTTTATAATTAGGAGATGCGGAATAAATGTAAAACATAGATAAATCAAAGGATTGAGGCGAAAAATAGAACAATGAGGTGCAAGGCTTCGCCGTGAGCGTCAGCCGATAGCGTAGCGTGGCGTTAGCCATACGGTTTTTCAAGATAGGAGTAGCAAAATTGAAAATAGTGAGCGTGAAATAGGGAAAAATTTGTTGCCAACAGATAGCCCAAACTCTTGTCTTTTGCCTGTCTATACGAAAATACTTTTATGGCTTACGCCACGCTATCAGCAAGCCCTAATTAACTAAAAAATCAAACAAATTCCAATCAAGGAAAGGACTAAATGAGTACATTACAAATTTATTTCGCTAAAGCCTCTACTTTTTCCCAAAGAACCCGTGTAGTGTTGCTGGAAAAAGGAATTGATTTTACACCAGTTGAAATTGATTTACAGAATAAACCAGAAGCTTTTACCCAAGTTTCTCGCTATGGAAAAGTTCCAGCCATCAAACATGGTAATGTGGAAATATATGAATCCGCAATTATCAATGAATATTTAGAAGAAGTATTTCCCGAACCAGCTTTATTACCTCATGATCCTGCTCAAAAAGCGGTTGCAAGAATTTGGATAGATTATGCTAATACCCGTTTAGTTCCAGCTTTTAATAAATTCCTACGTGGTAAAGATACCCAAGAACAAGAACAAGGAAAGAGGGAGTTTTTAGAGTCTCTTTTGTATATTGAAGAAGAAGGATTAGGTAAACTTTCTGGTAATAGTCCTTACTTCTTAGGTGAAAATCTGAGTTTAGTTGATATTAGTTTCTATCCTTGGTTTGAAAGATTACCAGTTTTAGAGAAATTCCGTAATTTTACATTCCCCACAGAAACACCTAAATTACAGGAATGGTGGCATAATTTACGTCAACGGGAATCTATTCAACAAGTTGCCAATCCTACAGAATTTTATGTAGAAAGATTCGCTAAAATTCTTGGTTTAACGGTAACAACGGCGTAGAATGCGGTTTTTGAGATTACTTTAATATTCCTGCTAATTAAAGTAATTTCACTAAGTAATGAAGATTTTGATGAAATAGAAATAAAGGTGAAAATGATGTTTAAAAGTTTTTCTTTAAAGAATCTGAAAAAACCTAAGTTATTTGCTTTGGTGACAGTGTTTTTTGCATTTTTAGTAAGTATTCCCTTATTACCTTTGCCAGTATTATCAGCTAATTCTCGCGCCAACATTCAATTTGTTTCGCCAAATTGGGTAGCTGAAAACGCCAAAGATCCTAACCTCAGAATTTTAGATGTACGTAATTTTCCTCTCGACTATATAGAAGGACATCTTCCTAATGCTGTAAACATTGCTGATACGGCTTTTAGAGGTCCAAAAGAAGGATTACCAGTACAATATTGGAACAATCAAAAATTAGGAGAAATATTTGCTAATTCAGGAGTAACAAATAACAGTCGTGTACTTGTATATTCAGATGGGAGAGATGTTTTAGGTGCAACAATGGTTGCTTATTTACTAGAACGTTCTGGATTGAAAGATATTGCCGTATTGGATGGTGGTTATGCAGGGTATCAAGCTGCTCAAGATGTAACTAAAGAGTTTCCTAAATATTCCGTTGGTAAATTCACAGTTAAAGATAATCCTTCAGTGCGTGTGAATTTAAATGATGTGAGAAAACTTATTGGTAAACCAGGAGTTGTTTTTATTGATCCTAGACCAGAAAAATTGTTCCGGGGTGAGGAAAATCTTTGGATACGCAATGGACATATTCCTGGTGCGCGGAATATTCCTTGGGTAACATTTACAGATGCTAAAAATCCTCACAAATTAAAGTCATTAGATGAAATTAAAAAAATTCTGGCAGATAAAAAGATTACTCCTGAAAATGACATTATTGTTTCTTGTAGTACAGGACGAGAAGCCACATTACAATATGTGGTTTTAAAGCATCTGCTTAATTATCCCAAAGTCAGAATTTATGAAGGTTCTTGGACAGAATATAGCACTCACAAAGATTTACCAGTGGCTACTGGAGAGGAGAAATTAACGTAAGCATTCAGCTTTCAGCCGTCAGCCGTCAGCCATCAGCTATATACCTGAAATATGGAAATACAAAGAATGAAAAGAAACAGAGGCAGATAACATTCCTAAGATGAAAACGTCTGAATACTGACAAACTAACTTAGAAAAGAGATCAGGTGAAAAATCAATCCATGAGATATGCAATTTTGTTAATTACTGCTGCAATGTTGATCTTTAGTTCTGGATATGTGTTTGCTGCTAATAATCTCGATCAAGATAACTTGGTCAGTTGTAGAAGTAGTCAAGAAGAACCTCCCAGTGATTCTACAAGCGATCGCTCAGGAGCTTAATACAACGTAAAATGCGGTTTTTAATATTGCTCCTCATTCAAGTAGTTGCACTGATATCGCTATTTACCAATTCACCAGCATTTGCCGTTAACCCCTGTCCTCCAGGAATGGTAATGATTTCTGGAGGTACATTCAAAATGGGAGCAGATGATTCTGGTTTTGAGAAAGAGCAAACAGCAGAAAATGTCACAGTTACATCGTTCTGCATTGATAAATACGAAGTGACAAACGCCCAATTTACAGAGTTTGTCAAAGCCACAAACTATGTAACGGTTGCCGAACGCCCTTTATCTAAACAGCAGTTTCCCGACTTATCAGATGAAGAAAGATTACCCGGTTCTCTAGTTTTTCAAATGCCAAAACCAGGAGTTAAGCGAGTTCAGCTTCTTAGTTGGTGGCATTGGACACCCGGTGCTAACTGGCAGCATCCCTTCGGCAGTGATAGCACAATTGTCGGTAAAGAAAACTATCCAGTTGTGCATATTGCTTATGAAGATGCACTAGCCTACGCCCAATGGGTAGGAAAATCACTACCAACAGAAGGACAATGGGAATATGCTGCTCGTGGTGGTTTAGAAGGTGCAACTTATACCTGGGGAAATCAGTATTCAGCCAAAAAAGCCAATACTTGGCAGGGGATTTTCCCATTTTTCAATACCAAAGCTGATGGTTATGTAGGAACAGCAAAAGTAGGCTCTTTCCCACCTAATGGTTATGGACTTTACGACATGACCGGTAACGTTTGGGAGTGGACTTCCGATTTATTCAACGATAGATCCCCGACTTCTCAAAGAAGTGGGGGATCTGTTAACCAAAGTTTTGATCCTAAAAAACCCACAGAAACCGCCCTGCACGTCATCAAAGGTGGCTCTTACCTATGTGCGCCAAACTATTGTAGCCGTTATCGTCCAGCCGCAAGGGAATCAGAATCTCCTGATACCGGAACAACCCATATCGGATTTCGCTTAGTCAAGAACTTGACGAGGTGACAGGTAACAGTCAGCAGAAGAACTTTATTAGTCTTCCTCATACAAGACTTATAAGAAAAACTCTCTGAAACCCTCTTTTCTTCGTGTTCTTTGTGTTCTTCGTGGTTCGTTTTTCTCTTATTTGTACATAAGTCTTAACACTCTTAATCTCTCTTTGCACCTCTGCGTGAGACAAAAAAATAGTCCTAAAAGGTTATTGTATGTTCCATTCAACTTTACGTGCGATCGCCTCCGGCGCTGCGCTCCGCGCAATCGCCCTATCTCTTTCCATCATCTTTCTAATTACAACAAACCCCGCCCTAGCCGCAACATCAAAAGTTTTACCAGTAAATCCACCATCTTTTGAAGGTAAAATTGGTATAACTTATCAAGAATCAACACCGGATTTTCCTGCACCTATTAAAGCCCCGGGAAAAGCCCCCAATGTACTATTAGTATTGTTGGATGATGTAGGTTTTGGGCAAGCGAGTACCTTTGGTGGACCCGTAGATACCCCGAATTTAACTCTTTTAGCTGAAAAAGGATTACGTTATAACCAATTCCACACTACAGCCCTCTGTTCACCTACACGGGCAGCTTTATTAACTGGACGCAATCATCATTCAGTCGGTACAGGTGTAGTTGCAGAGTTAGCATCAGGCTTTCCTGGTTACACAACTATTTTACCTAAGAGTGCGGCTACTGTAGCGGAAGTATTACGGCAAAACGGATATAACACCGCAGCTTTTGGTAAATGGCATAATACACCAGATTATGAAACCAGTGCAGTTGGTCCCTTTGATCGCTGGCCAACAGGGTTAGGATTTGAGTATTTTTACGGTTTTTTAGGTGGTGATACTAACCAATGGAGTCCGGCTTTAGTAGAAAATACTAAGCGAGTTGCACCACCAACCAATAACCCTGATTATCATTTGACACCAGATTTAGTAAATCATGCCATTAGCTGGATTCATTCTCAACAGTCTATAGCTCCTGACAAGCCCTTTTTTACCTATTTGGCTACCGGTGCTACCCATGCACCCCATCACGCCCCCAAAGCCTGGATAGACAAGTATCAAGGCAAGTTTGACCAAGGCTGGGATAAATTACGAGAAGAAACCTTTGCACGTCAGAAACAACTGGGTGTAATTCCTGCTAATGCCCAACTTACCCCCCGTCCCAAAGAATTGCCAGCGTGGGATTCCTTATCTCCAGATGATCAAAAAATCTATGCCCATGAAATGGAAGTATTTGCGGGATTTTTAGCACATACCGACCATGAAGTAGGAAGATTAATTGATGCCATTGACCAAATTGGTGAATTAGACAATACCTTAATTTTCTACATCGTTGGTGATAATGGTGCTAGTGCTGAAGGTGGTTTAGCTGGTAGCGTTAATGAATTAAAAGTTTTCAATAAAGTACCCGAAAGTCGAGAACAACTGTTAGCTTCTTTAAATGACTTAGGTAGTCCCAAAACCTTTAATCATTATCATGCAGCTTGGGCTTGGGCTGGTACAACTCCCTTTCAATGGACTAAACAAATAGCCTCTCATTTTGGTGGTACTCGTAACCCCTTAATTATTGCATGGGGGGATAAAATCAAAGATCAAGGTGGACTTCGTAGCCAATTCCATCATGTTATTGATATTACACCAACTATTTTTGAAGCTGCGGGAATTACTGCACCCACCCAAGTTAACGGGGTAAAACAACAGAAAATTGAAGGAACAAGTCTCGTTTACACATTTGATGATCCTGAAGCTGATTCTAAACACGAAACCCAGTATTTTGAGATGTTTGGAAACCGGGCTATTTACGATGATGGATGGATAGCTGCGGCGCGTCATCCCCGATTACCTTGGCAGGGTACAATCAATGCAGACTTCGAGAAAGATCCTTGGGAACTATACAACATTGAGGAAGATTTCAGCGAAGCCAATAACCTAGCATCTGAAAATCCAGAGAAACTGGAAAAACTGCAAAAGTTGTTTTTATCAGAAGCGCGTAAACACAAAGTTTTACCATTAGATGATCGCGTTTCTGAAAGATTTGATGTTCAAAGTCGTCCTTCTCCGGCCACAGGACGCACCACCTTTACTTACTATTCTGGTGGAGTTAGCATTCCCGAAGGTAGCGCCCCAAGTTTAAAAAATAGATCCTTTAGTATTACTGCTGATGTAGAAATTCCAGAAAGTGGTGCGGAGGGTGTTTTATTAACTCAAGGTGGACGTTTTGCTGGTTGGGGATTTTTCCTAGAAGATAGTAAACCAACCTACGTTTATAACTTTGCTAATTCCGAACGCTACATTATTCAATCTCCTGAAAAATTAGCCCCTGGTAAATCAACAATTAAATTTAATTTTGATTATGACGGTGGTGGAGTTGGTGCTGGTGGAATTGGCAAGTTATTTATTAATGATCAACAGGTGGCTGAGGGTCGAATTGAAAAAACTTTACCCTACCGTTTAGCTTTAAATGAAACTTTTGATGTTGGTCGAGATACAGGTACTCCGATTGTGGAAACCTATCAAGTACCGTTTGCGTTCACAGGTAATTTACAGAAAGTTACTTTGAATTTGAAGTAATTGTTTTCTCACGCAGAGGCGCAGAGGCGCGGAGAGCAAGATAGAGTATATTTTAAAATTCATGCTGAGTTCTTGCTTTCTTCTTTGCGTCTTTGCTCCTTGGCGACTTTGCGTGAAATAAAAAATTTATGCACCAAATTATTCCCATCCTTGACAAAATTGCATTTCTGGCTTTTGTTGTTGCTACTATGTTTGGTACAGGTTTAAAGTTAACTGTACAACAGATTTGGCAACCTCTTCGTAATATCCGTTTGGTTGTTTTATCGCTAATCACAAATTTTGTTTTAGTGCCGCTTTTTGTATATTTGTTGCTGCAATTAATACCTGTTAATGAACCAGTGAAAGATGGTTTTATCATTATGGCATTAGCATCAGGTCCTCCAGCTTTACCTAAGCTTGCCCAAATAGTGAAGGGTAATTTAGCCTTTTCTACAGGGTTGATGATGATGTTAATGTTCGGCACTGTTTTTTATATGCCGATTGTATTACCATTAGTTTTACAAGGTGTAGAAGTCAATTCTTGGGATATTGCCAAACCTTTAATATTGATGATGTTAACACCATTGGGAATTGGATTATTAATTAAGAATAAATCGGAAGATATCGCTTTCAATCTGCAAACAATTACTTTCAAAATATCTAATTTTGGATGGCTTTTAGGTTTAGGAGTGAGGTTGATAGTACACTTCAATGAAATTATTGTTTTATTGAAAACTGGTGTGATCTTTGTTTGTGCTATTTTTATTATCTTTTCTTTTACTGTCGGTTATTTATTAGGTGGGTCTGGTATTGATACTCGAAGAGTTTTAGGAGTTGGAACTGCTCAACGTAATTTTGCTGCTGCTTTATTAATAGGTACGAGTAATTTTGATGATCCAAACGTGATTAGTGTGATTATGGTGACGAGTTTATTAATGATGGTTTCAGTTCTGATTTTGGGGAAAAATTTACCAGAATTAGATCAAGGACAGAGTGTGGAAATAGAGCAAGAGCATTTGGAAGTTTCGTGATGACATTAAAATGATTGTATTCCCTCAATATTTTGGAGAAAAAGTTATTCATTTGAGGGTGCAAAAAGCAAGGTAAAACCAATATATGTAGGGGTTGCTGAGAAAGTCTTTCCGTTAAGGTAGGTGACAGGTGATAGGTGACAGTGATAAAAGCCTTTCAGTGTCTAAGTTTTAGTTTTGGTTGATGCCCTAACCGCCTTGTCTACGGCTATATTAGAAAACTATGTATAGGGGAGAGTTTGACGGTAAAAAAGAATGGTCTCGTCAAATTAACAAGACCACAAAAATAAATGTTACCACTATTTTATCAAACAATCCTGCAAAAATACCTGAGCAATAGCTATGATGCCAAGTAACTGGTATAGAGAAAGTTTAACTAATTGGCATAAGCCAACTTTTTGACATCTGGTTGGGCATTATTTACAGCTTGCACAAAGTTTTTTACAACATCTTGTAGGCGTTGTTCAAGTTCTTGATCTAACTGCAAGCTACCATCAGCTTGAATTTGAATTTGCTTATCCACTGCGTAAACTGTACTTAAAATATGCCTTGCACCTAATTCACCTAAAACTGGTTTTAGGGCATATTCAATTGATAACAAATGAGCAATTGTTCCACCCGTAGCTAAGGGTAAGATAATCTTATCTGTCAAAGCTTTCTGTGGTAGCAAATCTAAAAAAGATTTCAGTAAACCTGTATATGCAGCTTTGTAAATTGGAGTGGCAATAATTACGCCGCTTGCTTGTTCTAGAAGTGCTTTTGGCTGTTCTAAAGCTGGGCTGTTATAACGCCCATAAACTAAATCCTCAGCAGGTAAATCTCGCACAGAAATAATATTGGTTTCTAAACCTTGTTGGGAACTCAATTGAGTTGCATATTCCAACAGTCCATAGGTTCTGGAAGGATGAGAAGGACTACCAGCGATCGCTAAAATATAAGCCATGTTACAAAAACCTCTTGATTTAATTAATCTACAGTTGCTACTGTTGTTTCTCGAAGTTGTTCTTTAAGCTGTTGGGGAAATTCCCGGTTAGCAACAATCTCGCCAAAGGGACTTAATAGTTGCGGTTCTACTATTGGTAAATTATCCAAAGGTAAGCGAGGAAAAAGCAATTCGGCTACTCGATAAGCTTCTTCTAAATGGGGATAACCAGAGAAGATAAAAGTATCAATTCCTAAGTTTGCATACTCCTCCATTCTTTTAGCAACAGTATCAGGATCACCTACTAATGCAGTTCCCGCACCACCACGCACCAAACCAATTCCTGCCCATAAATTAGGGCTAATTTCTAACGCTTCCCGACTGCCATTATGTAATTCCTTCATGCGTTTTTGTCCTTCAGAATCCATGCGAGAATAGGCTTTTTGGGCTTTGTTAATAGCCTCATCATCGACATAGCGAATCAAATCATTAGCTGCATCCCAAGCTTGACTCTCAGTTTCTCTGACAATTACATGAAGACGAATCCCAAACCGTAAGGTTCTACCTTGTGCTTCTGCTAAACGTTTTACAGAGGCGATTTTTTCTGCTACTTGTTCAGGTGGTTCACCCCAAGTTAGGTATACATCAACGTGCTTGGCAGCAATTTCTTGGGCAATAGGAGAAGAACCACCAAACCACAAAGGTGGATAAGGCTTCTGAACATTAGGAAATAGTATTTTACCTTCTTTGATGTTGAGATAATCACCTTCAAAGTTAGAAATTTCACCTCCAGCAATTTCTCGCCAAACTGTTAAAAATTCATCAGTTAGTTGATAGCGATCATCATGATTTAGGTGCAAACCATCACCCGCTAATTCAACAGGATCACCACCAGTAACTACATTAATTAATAGTCGTCCGCCAGAAATTCTATCAAAAGTTGCAGCCATTCTTGCAGCTACTCCTGGTGACATCAACCCCGGACGTATCGCCACTAAAAACCGCATTTTCTTGGTGTGAGTTACCAAGGTTGAAGCCAAAATCCAAGCATCTTCACAAGAACGACCTGTAGGTAATAAAGCTCCTGTAAACCCTAATTGATCAACCGCTTGGGCAATTTGTCGCCAGTAATCAAAATTGACTGACCTTCCACCTATAGCAGTTCCTATATAGCGTCCATCGCCATGTGTGGGAATAAACCAAAGAACTTGCATGATATTTAAGTGTAAAACTTTGTGATCAAAAACTCAATCAATAACTACGGTAATTCTATCGGCAAACCGTATTATTGAGGTAATGTTTAAGAGTATTGCACAAATGAATCAAGAAAAGCAATACTTTTGCAGAAAATACTGTAACTATATCGAGTATTAGTAGATTAACCCTTTAAATAACTGGGATTCCATTGCAACCAATAATTTTCCAAAGCTCTAGCTATAACATCAGCCAGCTTACCAAAAATAGCATATATTAAAATGCTCAAAACCACCACATCTGTTTGCATAAATTCTCTGGCGTTCATCGCCATGTAACCAATACCAGAATCAGCAGCAATAGTTTCAGCAACGATGAGAGTTAGCCACATAATCCCTAAAGAAAACCGTACACCAACTAAAATTGAAGACATTGCACCAGGGAGAATAATTCGCCAGAACAAACCCCAAGTATTTAAACCGTAAATTTTACCCATTTCAATTAATCCCCTATCAACACTACGAATCCCATGAAAAGTGTTTAAATAAATAGGAAATATTACACCCAAAGATACCAGAAATAATCGTGCCTCATCACCAATACCAAACCATAAAATTACCAATGGAATTAATGCTAAGTTAGGAATATTCCGCAACATTTGCAGAGATGTATCTAGCAATTTTTCAGCAATTGGTGAAATACCATTTATTAAACCTAAACTAAAGCCAATACTACCACCAAGTAAGAAACCCGAAATTGCTCTGGCTGCACTAATACCAATATTTTTAAATAATTCACCAGAAGCACCCATTTTAATGGCTGCATTTAAAACAGATAATGGTGCAGGTAATATCCTAGTGGGAATGACTCCAACCGAAGATAAAATTTGCCAGACAATCAGGATTAGTACAGGTACAACCCAAGGAACGAGTGACTGAATATAGCGATTTTTAATTAGTCGGAACAGAAATTTATTTTTTTTCATTGCGTAGCTAGAGGAAATAGGCGTAGTTGGAAATGAGGATGATTTCATAATCGAAAAATTAAGAAGCTGCTGTTTACAAAATTTGTCTGTAAAATAAAAATGAACAAGTAAAGGAAATAATTTTCTTTCGCTCCTTCTTTTTAATCCTTTTGCAATACTGTCCGATTAAGAATTTTTGTAGGTTGGGTTAAACGATAGCGAAACCCAACAAATCCTTGTAAATTTTGGATTTCGTTCCTCAACCGAACCTACGTTATTTCATTTTTTTGAGCTTAACCAACAAATTTTGATTTCCTTTGTAGCTATACAGATTCAAGAAAAGAAGGCGACAGATGGATAGGTTGGGTTGTAGCTTGCTTCCCGGAGGTTACAAACTGAAAACCAACCTAAATCTGTAACCATCATTTTTAAATTGGTATTATCTGGTTATCTACTACTAAGTCTTGGGGGCGTGATACTTGCGTATTGTTGTGAACTTAAAAATGATTCTCTCACTGCAATTTTTTGAGGTATTACCCCCTCTTTATGGAACAAATCAGCAATACGTTGTTGTTCACGAATTATAGAGTCACTAATTTTTTGTAACCGAAAAGTGCGGCGACGAACTACCACACTTAATAGCGCGGGGTCAAGTTTCAATTCAGGTGCGAGAATTTTCACAACTTCATTAGGATTAGATTCAGCCCAAGCACCTAGCTTATCTATTTCCTCTAGAATTACCCGTACAAGTTCAGGATTTTCTCTGGCAAAGGCGCGTCTTGCCATAACAAATCCACCTTGAGTGGCAATTCCTGACGCATTTCTTAAAACACGGGCATTGGCAGTTCTTTGAACTACAGCAATAAAGGGGTCCCAAGCTACCCAAGCATCAATTTTCTTTTGAATAAAAGCATCACGGGCTTCCGCAGGAGTTAAACTTACTGGTTGAATATCGCTAAATTTTAATCCTACTTCAGCCAACGCTCTTAATAGTAAATAATGAGAGGCTGAACCCCTTTGGAACACTACTTTCTTCCCTTTTAAATCCCTGACACTTTTAATAGGGGAATCCGGCTGAACAACAATTGCGCTACCTTCACCTTTACTCGGTTTACGTGCAGCAAGATAGGCAAGTTGCGCGCCAGCAGCTTGAGCAAAAATAGGTGGAGTTTCCCCTACATTACCAATATCAACTCTATTGGCGTTCATTGCTTCCATCAGTTGGGGTCCGGCAGGAAATGGAGACCATTCTACCTTGATGCCTAAAGGCTCAAGACGCTTATCTACTACTCCTTTTATCTTCACAATATCGCCAGATGTTTGATAGGCCATGCGAACAACTTTGACATTAGCTTTGATACCCGTTTTATTAGCAGGACTAGCATTTTGTGCTTGCACAACGGTTGTAGCAATAGGAGCAGTGAAAAATACAGCCGCCAATGCTGAATATTTGATAAATTTTTGGACAACTGTGCGACGGGGTAAGTTGAAATTAAAGTTCATCATTTTTTATTGAAATTTGCGTGATTTGGAAGATGTTCAAGGTAGGAATTAATTGTCCAAGCTTGCACATATTTAATTTCATAAGTTACTTGATATTGAAAAGCAGATTTGTCCAAAATTTCTGCATAATTAACTTCTAGCGGTTTTTAGTTGCACGGTCAACAAATCTAAAAAGGACGACTACCCGCTAAACTAATCCGTTTTAAAACTCGACGTTGATTAGGATCAAAAGCTTGACGGTAATGCAATGTAGATTGATTATCCCAATAAACAATATCGCCTACAGACCATTTATGTTGATAATAAAATTGATGCTGATGCAGATGATATCGCAACTGTGCAATTAATTCTTGACCCTCTTGGGGATCTAAACCTACAATTTCAACTTCTGTGGCGTAATCTAAATATAAAATCTTCTTGCCACTTTCTGGATGTGTTCTTACTAATGGGTGAGGAAATACAGGACTAATTAGAGCAATATTCTTATCCTCACGATATTTTTTACGCGGTTCTCCTGGTTTATTTAAAAATGGATTATAAGTAATCAACTGTAAATTAGCAATTCGTTTTTTTGTTGATTCATCAAGGGTTTCATAAGCTAAATTCAGATTTAACCATGAAGTATCTCCCCCTGACGATGGAACTTCTAAAGCATAAAGTAAAGAACCACTGGAAGGAAAAGGAGTCCATTTGTGGTCAGAATGAAAAGCTAATTCACCTGTTCCTGTATAACCACCATCAACATTAGAAACAGGAATTATGACTGGTGTTACTCCGGGCTGAGAAGCGAGAACTGGAATATTATCTGGAGGGACAAAAAGAGAACCAAAGTAAAAACTAAAGTTTAAAAATTGCTCATCAGTCAAACTTTGATTTTTGAAGATGAGAATATGATAATCCCGCAGTGCTTGTTTTAATTGTAAAATAACTTCAGGTGCAATGGTTTGACTAGCATCTAGTCCAGTAACTACTGCTCCCAAAGGTGCATCAAGAGGAGTAATTTGAAATTTTGTTAAAGTTAGAGTTGTCATAGTTGAAATTTCAAAATCAATACTTGCAAATTGAATCAGCTATTTAAGCGAAATACTAAATCAGACCCATTATTACTTACTAGCTAACACTTCTTTGGGAGTAATTTCTGCATATTGTTCCGGTGTTAAAAACCCATCTTTAACATTAACTTTCTTGGGTATTAGTCCCAAACTGTACCATTTATCTGCAACTTCTTGTTGCTTGTTGATCACTGCATCGGTAATAGGCACTAATGCAAAATCATATTTGCTGTGCATTTTTTCTAATGTTGGTGGATCAAGTTGAGTCACAGGAGCTAACAATTGAGCAATTTCTTTGGGATTGTTCCTAGACCAAACCTGTGCTTTTTGTAATTCTTCCAAAAAGATTTTAATCACTTGAGGATTTTCTTGATAGAATTTACGGTTTGTGGAAATAAAATTATTAGTATCTCTTAAACCATTACTACCATCTATCAATACACGACCAACTTTGTTCTGCACATTTCTGGTAACGAATGGCTCCCAAATAAACCAAGCATCAACTTTACCTTGACTAAAGGCTGCATTAGCATCTGGAGGTGCTAGGAAAACAGACTCAATATCAGTTAGTTTTAAACCTTCTTTTTCTACGGCTCTAACTGTCAAATAATGCCCAATTGATGCTTTTTGAAAAGCAATTTTTTTACCTTTTAAATCCTTGACACTTTTAGCAGGTGAATTAACTGGAACTAAAAGAGAAACTGATTGACCATCTGAAGAATTAGCAGCTAAATAAACGAGAGGTGCGCCAGCAGCTTGGGAAAAAATAGGAGGTGATTCAGCAGTGGAAGCAATATCGAGTCCACCTGCATTTAAAGCTTCTAATTGTTGTGGACCTGCGGCAAATTCAGGCCATTCAACTTTATAACCTAGAGGTTCTAAGCGTTTTTCCAGAGTACCTTGTTTTTCTAGAACTGCTAAGGCAGTAAGTTGTTTAGAACGAACTATCCTCACTACTTTTTGGGTAGAGGTAGAACTATTCCCAGAGGTGGATGTATTAGTTGTATTAGATGCTGTATTATTTGTCTCTGAATTATTTTTTTGCGGACTATTGCAACTAAATAGTGTAGTTGATAGAACTAAACTATAACCAAAGGCAAATAAGGCATGACGACGAGTAATCCGTCGGTGTTTCCATGATTCAATTTTATCTTTCCAATTTGGCATTATTAAACTACCTTTTATTATTGATTAGGTCAAAAATTTGTCAGCTATTTAAGTTAAGAAAGTGAGGTGGGAAAGGAACACCCACCCCGTATAGGTGCGAGAAAAACTAACTGCCACTGACTGAGAAGAAAACTGAGTAATACTAGATGAAAGTTGCTAGTTATTGATTAATTAACCAATTTATGGGTATACAGAGTCCTGTAGAGTAAAGTTGCGAGTAAAGTTGTGGGCATTTAGGCGATCGCAGAACTAACAGAACTAAAAACGTATTCTACTTCTGGCTGTTGATGTTGATGTTCTGGTTGACCCATAACTCGGTTTAAAATCTTCTCCACTGTCTTAGCAAACTTTGCATCTCCTCTAGCCCGTGGACGTGGGAGATCAATTTTCACATCCATACTAATTTGACCATCTTCAATTAAAACTACCCGGTCTGCTAATACCACAGCTTCTTCTACATCATGGGTAATTAACAGTGCTGTAAACCCTTGTTCTCGCCACAAACGTTCTAATAATTGTTGCATTTCAATTCTAGTTAGGGCATCCAACGCCCCCAAAGGTTCATCTAGCAACAATAAAGAAGGTTTACTTGCCAATGCCCTGGCTAAAGCCACCCGTTGTCTTTGTCCACCGGAAAGGACAGAAGGCCATTCGTGGGCGCGGTCTTCTAACCCTACCTCACGCAGCACTTGTAAAGCTGTTTGCCGAGCATAAACTTTGGAATTAGCACCTATTAAACCTAATTCTACATTTGCCAAAACTCGCTGCCAAGGTAACAAACGAGAATCCTGAAACATCATCCGAACGGCTGGATTAATAGGTTTATCACTATATTTGCCGTTTAACAAAACATGGCCATCACTGGGCGCATCTAGCCCAGCCACTAGACGTAACATTGTACTTTTACCACAGCCACTCCGACCAACAATAGCCACGAATTCTCCTGGCTGAATCTCCAAATCAATTCCTTTTAAAACAGTTTTGTTGCCAAAAGATTTGATCAGTCCTTCAAGATTTAATTGCATTCCTTTATTAGTCATGTTCAAAACCTCTTACTTTTAGATTGTTTACTTGTTAGTGGGAGTAAAGCTGTCAAATAAAAATCAGCAATGCTTATGTAACAGTTTTCTGAGCCGAAATCCTTAGAAAATCAACATATAGCAGAAGACAGGAGGTGAAACACACTGCTATTAATGTTCAGTAATGTCCTAATCTGAATGGCTACAGCTATATTTATGCTCAGGCTTTAGGAAATATGCAAGATTGACAGCAATTCCTCTCTTTTATGAGGTTGATTATCGTATCTCTGGACAAAAAGCTTTAGTAAACAAGCCTCTGGCATTACTGCCAATATGCTTGTTTCTGTGTTGTTTGGTTTAATCTACTGTAAGTCGGTAGGAATACCGTAGCTTTATTTTAGTGTTGCACAATTAGATAAAAATTGCAAGCATCTTTGAGAAAAAATATGAAAAATAGACATAAAAAAATCCCCACTAAGTTATGAGGATTTATTCCATACAAAATTTTTGCAATTAATAGATTAATTGCTTACATCAAACAATAAGAAAAATTTATTTTTGAATATTCGTTAACAAATTCTGATCATAGGACTGAGGTCTAAGGGACTTCCAAAAAAAATATCCCATCGTTTTGATAGCAGAGGAGCAGGGAGCAGGGGGAGGAAAAGTCGTTTTGATGACAGTAATTCGTATAATTTATTTTTTGGAGTTCCCTAAACTGAAAATCAAGACTTTAACATCAAGCGGCTTTCACTCCTGACTCTTGAATTCTGCTATAATTATCGTAATTCAAACCCCAAATTATTCAGAATTTCCTTTAACCTATGACGACCAGATAAAGATTCAGCCGATGCTACTCTTTTACTAGAATGTTCCGACCAATCACCAGGAATATTGATATGTTGTGAATTGTAAAAATTTTCCATGATTTGGTTATATTCTGATATTCCTTGCTCTTGTTCTGCCAGGTTATATGTTTCTCGATGTAAAACTACAGATTGTGGTAAACGTGGTTTAATTGCCACATTGACAACGGGATCTGTATAGCCCACACACAAACCAAAAACAGCAACTACATGAGGAGGTAAATTCAAGATTTGGGCTACCTCTTGTGGTTTATTTCGTAATGCACCGATATACACAGTTCCTAATCCCAGAGATTCTGCGGCGACTACTGCATTTTGCGCTGCTAAGGCTGCATCTATAGCCGCCATCAAAAACATTTCTAAATAATCTAAACCTTGATATGGTAGTCCACGACTTTCGGCAATGTAAGTTAGTCTGGCTAAATCTGCTAACCATACTAAAAATAAAGGACATTGACGAATATGTGCTTGATTATTAGCTAGTTTTGATAATTCTTCTTTACGATTTGCATCTTCAACTGCTACTACACTCCATGTTTGAAGATTGGAGGAAGTAGAAGCAGATTGAGCAGCAGCGATTAAAACTTCTAAAGTTCCTGGGGGTAAAGCATCAGGTAAATAGGCGCGAATAGAACGATGGGATAACAGAGTTGCTAATGTGTCACTCCAAGGAATATCTGGATTAAATTTATCATTACCATACCTGCAATTTAGTAATTGAGTTAGGTTAGTCATAACTTTTAACTTTCGGAAAAATAATGATAGCAAAGAATGAAAATGTCTGAATCAGGATGTCCAGGATTAAAGGATTAACAGGATTAAAGACTTTTAATAAATACGGAATCCTGCCAATCCTCAAATCATGTAAATCTTGATATGGCTTGCGCTATATTATCAGAGGTATTGTACTAGGTTAAAACCTGAAGGTAGTACGCAGCCAACCAACTATACTAGCAGGATTGCTGGCATCTGAATCTGGTGCTGTCACCCAAATAAATCCAGGTGTAATCTCAATATTATCAGTGAGTTTATATTTATACCATCCCTCAATGTGCAGTGAAGTATCTTTGTCTGCTTGACCCTTACCTGCTCCTAAATCTACATTTGAACTTAAACGAGTCAGTGTTGGTGCTTGACCCACAAAAATAGCGCCTAAGCTACCTTTTTTACCCAAATCGGGAAATGTTATTCCTGCTCCCCAGTTCCAGACTTGACCATCTCCATTCCCTAGATAACGATGGGCTGAATAGCCTACAAAAGCATTAGCGGTTAACTTTGGATTTAGTCTGTATAATGCCCCAAGTCCATAGAGATTTCCCACGGTTCCCGCACCAGGTACGGTACTATTTGCTAAGTTACTACCAGCAGCAGGTCCAAAGTTTGTTCCCCCTTGACCAATTGCACCTGGTGGACTGTAGGTATTAGCATAACTCAACCCCACGCGAAAATTTTTATCGCGGCTAAAGTAGGTTAATTGTCCAAAAGCCACATATCTGCCTGTAAATAAACCATTATTAGGTAAGGGGTTATTACCATTAGGCGCACTATAGGATGCTCCTAATTGCCACTGGTCACTGAGATTATGGAGAATAGCAATTCCTGGTCCTGTATCTCCATAGTTATAGACCATATTGCGTCGGGAAAATCGTGTTATCCCATTAGTGAAAGAGCCTTCAAAGGGGTTAGTTGGTCCACTTAAACCTATTTCATTAGCTCCATCTGACTGAGCAAAAATATTAAATTGCGTCTTTTTACCAACAGGAAAACGATAACGAATACCACTAACAAAAATCTGATTGGGTTGAGCAGGATCAGGTCTACGATTATCGGCGGTTCTGCCATCAAATGTTCCAAGAAGGCCAGTCCTAGTTTGTCCCAAAGATTCAATATTTCCACCTGAAAGGACTAATCGCAGTTGATCTTTACCAGTAAAACTTGTGTTTAATGCTAATTGAACTGCATTTTGAAATGTGATAATATTAGGTGCTGGTTTTTTGGTGATCACGTTATTGCCCGCTAAAACACCTCCCAGCACGAACTGAGCCTGACCGCTCAGTGTAGTTGTTGTCGAAAACTGATTGGCTTCTATTTCTGCTGTTCTTGCTTCTAAGTTATCTAGTCTTCCGCGTAATTGAGCAAGTTCGGTACTAAATTCTTCAGTTAATCGCTGTATACTTTCTAAATCTGTTTTCACCGCTAAATCAGATGTAGATGAGGCAATAAGTTTGTTGACTTGATCTAAGCAAGCGTTTAAACCTGCTGTAAATTCATAGCGACTCAAGGCACGATTACCTTTAAATTTACTATCTGGATAACCAGCAATACAACCATAACGTTCTACTAAAGATTGCAAAGCTTGAAATGCCCAGTCAGTTGGTTGGACATCTGAAAGCTGGGATACCGATGTCAGTTGTGACTCACTATCTTGAAACTCATCAGATGAATAGGAAAGTTCTGGGTTAGGTTCTTTTTGGGCAATTATTTGAGTAACTTTTTGAGTAACTTTTTCAGAGTCAGGGATATTTATGCTGACAGTTGATAAGGTCTCTTTACCTGTCGTCTCCTTTTCTTTTCCTCTTTCACTAGCAAAAGATTTTGTACTAGCTGCTAAGACTAACAGGAATATAGACATTGGTAAAGTAAGCAATAAATTCCAAGCAGTTTTTTTCATTTTGGTTGATAACCCCACACACACACAGAATTAGAGCCGATACGAAATTACATGGAATTTCACACTGAATCACAGGAAAAAATCGAACTTCTCAGATAGAACTTTCTTGTAGGTCTATCTGGGTTAGTTTTGTATTCTTAATGACATGAAAACCTAGAGTAATGACATAATTACCTTATGTATAAAAATAATATACGGTAATTTGGTCGAGATACTGTAGTTAATGATTGATAAGTAGCACTATTTCATAAAAAAACTAAAATGTGAGTATTGATGGATACATTTTTTAGAATTTTAAATTAATTGCTACAAAGGGTTGTCTATCTCGTTTGGGTATGATAGGATAAGTTTTAAACTATTAACTCCGACAAATCAGTAGACTTAGTGTAGTTTCAGAAGATAGCCATATTTTTAGTTTTTGTAGCAAAATGGAATTAAGGAGCATTATTCAAACATTATGAAATACAACCAACTTGGTGCAAGCGACCTCAAGGTTTCAGAAATTTGCTTGGGAACGATGACCTATGGACATCAAAATACTATTGAGGAGGCGCATCAACAACTTGACTATGCTGTTGCCCAAGGGATAAATTTCTTAGATACTGCGGAAATGTATCCAGTCCCCCCTCGTGGTGAAACCCAAGGAAAAACTGAGGCTTATATTGGGGAATGGTTAAAGAAACAGCAACGAGATAAACTAATAGTTGCGACTAAAATTGCAGGTCCCGGTCGTCCTTTTTCCTGGTTGAGAGGTGGAAATAATAAAGTTGACCGTGAGAATATTACACAGGCAGTAAATGATAGTTTGCAGAGATTACAAACTGATTATATAGATTTGTATCAAATTCATTGGCCTGATCGTTATGTTCCTACTTTTGGACAAACAAGTTATAATCCAGAATTAGAAAGGGAAACTGTGCCTATTGCGGAACAGTTACAGGCTTTTGCTGATGTGATTAAAGCGGGGAAGATTCGCTATTTAGGTTTAAGCAATGAAACGCCTTGGGGGGTAAGTGAGTTTGTTCGCATTGCTAATGATTTGGGATTACCTAAAGTTTTGACAACTCAAAATGCTTATAATTTACTCAATCGTAATTTTGAATCAGGTTTAGCTGAAGTTTCTCGTTATACAGATGTGGGTTTATTGGCTTACAGTCCTCTTGGGTTTGGGTTTTTAACTGGTAAATACATAGAAAATCAACAATTAGAAAATACGAGAATATCTCTGTTTCCAGGTTTTGGACAACGTTATTTAAAGCCCAATGTACAAGAAGCTGTGGTAGCTTACGTTGAGGTTGCTAAAAAATATAATCTCACACCTGCCCAATTAGCGATCGCCTTTGTCAAAAGTCGCTGGTTTGTGAAAAGTACAATTATTGGTGCAACAACTTTGGCACAATTGCAAGAAAATATAGACAGTGTCAATGTGGTTTTGGATAAAGAGATTTTTGCAGAAATAGATGCAATTCATACTCGTTATCCTAATCCAGCACCTTAACCGGGGTTTGTAAAAAAAATACAAAACTAGATCCTCACTTCACAGAAGACGGCGAGGAAGCCCATATCTTCAATGGGTGGGAGGAATCGCCGCCTGCCGTATTGATTTGCAATTTGCTGATCAGGAATCAACAAGAATAAAAATTAATTAGGGTTTGCTGAAAAAGTCTTTCTTTGAAGATTAAGGATTTCAAGGAGTCAGGAGTTCAAGGATATCAAGGAGTTTTTTGTATTTGGAAACGAGGTAAAAACCAACAAAGTGCAAGGTTTTCCTACTCATAGTTTCCAAAACCTTGCACCTATTTTCTTTGTGATCACCCTCAAACTCTTTATTCATCGTGGTTTTCAGTTTATTCAGCAAACCCTAATTAGGGCTTGCTGAGAAAGTCTTTCCGTGAGGGCATAGGAGTCAGGAGTCAGGAGGAGATTTGAAAATTTCTTTGCCATCTCTCGAAATCCCAAAAAATGCACACTTTTTCCAATATACCCTTCAAACCCCTTGCACTTTTTTCCTCTTTATCAGCCTGTAACCTTTGATATATCTGGGTTTTACATTTATTCAGCAAAACCTAATTATTGTATTAGGTAATAAACAAACTTGATTTTTGATGACATATTTCATTATTATACGCCAAATATGCTATAAGTTAGGCTAAGAAGAACTAATGATGTAATGATGACATAGACAAAATTTCGCTGTAAAAGAAAAGTGAAGAAAGAAATGATCACACGTAAAATAGGGATAGCAATTAGTATTAACAGCCCTAATTGAATAATTCCCCGTCGGCTACCTGCCAAAATCGCTGTCACTACACCTGTTGGGGAGCGAAACTCAGATGGTGTGCCTAGAAATACTTGGTATTCAGCAGGTTCAGAGCCATGATGAATTAAGTACAATATACCTCCGAATAATACTATAGAACTAGCAATTAAAACTCCATATTTAAGAAGGTTACTGAGCAAATATTCTAATTGTTTTTCACTTGCTGATTTTGTCAGTTTTTGATTACTAATAATTTCATTATGATTTATGTGTGCTTTATGATTGAGGCGCTGTGCTTCTAGTTGTTGGATGTCAGAATCTTTTTCCTCTGATTCAAAAGTGGAGAGTTCAACTTCTGTGTCAGCTTGTGTTGAGCAAGTCCACCGGAAACCAGAATTTAATTTATACATAATTATAAACCCCCTATTAAACTGTTGTAAACCATTTTTAATGCCATTACCACCAGTACAAGACTGAAGATAATTCTTAAAGTTTGGGTTTTAGCACCGATTAAAATTCTTGCTCCCAAAAAAGCACCCGGTAAAACTCCTAACATGACAGGCATAGATAACCCAGGATCTATATATCCCCGGCTTAAATAAACACCAGCAGAAGTTGCGGCTGTCACACCAATCATAAAATTGCTAGTAGTGGTGGAAACTTTAAAAGGGAGACGCATGGCCTGATCCATTGCTAACACTTTGAATGCTCCCGAACCAATACCCAATAAACCAGAAAGCACTCCTGCTATTAACATAATGCTAAACCCAGCAGGTAAAGAATTGACATAATAAGGCATGACACCATTAGGAGTTGGGTAAGTACCATTTAGCTGGAGATATTCTGCTAGGGTATCGGTGGAAACAATTTCTGTATGTTCTGGTCTGGGTCTTTGAGACAAATATGCTGAATAAATCAGAACAACTGCCAGAATAATTGTGAGGAATTTGACAGAAACAAAGGCAGCTAATAAAGCTCCAATAATTGCACCAATGGTTGTGGATACCTCCAGAAACATTCCTAACCGCAGATTAGCAAAGCCTTTTTTGATGTAAGTAGAAGCTGAACCTAAAGATGTTGCAATGACTGATACAAGTGATGCACCAACGGCATAGCGAATATCAACACCAAAAACGGAAGTTAATAAAGGAACTATGACAACTCCACCACCTAAACCTGTTAATGATCCCACTAAGCCAGCACTAAATGATCCCAGCCAAACTAATAAAGAAAATGCTAATATGCTCAATTTTTTTTCCTCTTTGGTTATTGGTTATTAGTTATTAGTCATTAGTCATTAGTCATTAGTTATCGGTCATTAGTAAAAATATTTTCCTACCCATTTCCCCATTTCCCCATTGCTACTGTCACTTATTATCTACCAAAATTAATCAGACTAAAGCTATTACTATCAAGAAAGATAAAAGCACCTAATCCGATCAAAACATAGGGCATGAAACGATGACCATATTGAGTGAAAAGATGAGCGATCGCTTGGTTATGAGTTAACTTATATGCAATGTAGCATAATACTCCCACCAACAGAAAGAAAACACTCAAAATCACCAAAAGACTCTGCCAATTACTGCTGGCAAATATCGGCACGTAAATACTTATGTTATCTGTGCCATTAGCAAAAGTAATAGCTGCAACACTGTAAGTTTGCAGATTAAAAAATTTGGCTAACAGTGATTGATGAGAGACTTCTGTTTCTGTATCTACATTTTCTGATTCTTCAACTTCTGAAGTTAGTAAGCTTTTGATGGCAATGATAATTGGTACTAAACCAAACAAACCAATCCAAGGACGAGGCAGAATTAATCCACCAAAAAAACCAGGCAAACTAGCCAGAACTAAAGCTGTAAAACCTACATACTGACCAAGAATAATATGCCACCGTCGAAACTTCACATTTACTTGTGAGAAAAACAAAGTCAGAATTACTAAATCATCAATGTTGGTAGCACTAAAAGCAGCGGCTCCCGTGCTAATTGCAGTTATTAGTCCACTCATAGGAATTTTGGATTTTGGATTTTAGATTTTGGATTATTACTAGAAGTAAATGGATGATTGATTAATGTTGATTCTTGGCAATTACCAATCACCAATTACCAATTACCAGCCATTAATAGTTATCTCTATCGGTGAAACTTGCATGAATTTCTTCAACTCGTTGTTGCATTCCTATTACTAGATGGGGAGAACGTTGTTTTTTGATCAGAAACCAACCACAAGTGGCAACAAGATACATTAAGAACAGGTAGGGAAAATTATTGTAAGGAGCTTCGGGAACTGGGAAAAGGCTATTACCAGGAATACCTACACTACCAACAATGGGGATCATCATAAAACCCACCGCTAAAATGGAAAACATCACATCTATCGGACGGAGTTTTTTGATTTTGTATAGATAGACGGGAGCCGCAACGGAAATTAGAATATAGACAGTTAAAAATCCATAACTACAAATAGATCCTAAATAACCCATGCACTCGAAGAGTTTGATGTGAAAGAAGGACATTATCGCAGGGATCAAAAATGTCAATAATGAACACATTGTTAATGCAACGTGAGGCGTTCTATTAGCTGAGTGGGCATTACCTAAAGACGCATGAAATAAACCATGACGAGCCATTAAAAATGCTACTCTAGCCGCAGGATTAATACTGCCTAAAATACAAGAAAAAAAACTAAATAAAGCTCCTAAACCTACTAATTCTCCTAAAAAACCCACTCCAGCTTGTTGGGAAAGAAAACCCAGAGGTTCTTCTGTTTCAGCAATAGATACTCCAGTACCACTAAAACCAAGAACTTCTATATAAGTAGTGGAAACAAAAAATAAACCTGCAAGAATGACACTACCCATTACTGCTCTGGGTATTGTACGTAATGGTTTTTTGGCTTCATCTCCCAAGCTAGTAGCACTTTCAAAACCCGAAAAGCCAAACATTACTAATACTAAACCTGTGGCTATATTACCTGGATTCACACCAGATAAAGTTAACTGAGACATATCCACAGCAAAGCCTTTTTGCGCCCAGATAATTATGCACAAAATTACAATCAAAACCAAAGAAGCACCTTCTAACAAGAGCATAGCTACTGCTGAAAGTTGAATATCTTTATAAGCTGCATACCAGGAAATTCCTGCACCAATAGCTAAAAGTGTAATGCTAGAAGGGTGAATACCTAAATGGCCAATAAAAATTCCACTAAAATTCGCAAAGCCGCAAAGAACTGACATTCCAGTAAATAAATAAGCCAGCACTAAACTCCAACCGCAAATTACACCTGCTGTTGGTCCTAAACCTTTGGTGATGTAGGAATAGAGTGAACCGGGAGAAGCGGAACGACTAGCGAATTGGTTGATATTAATGCTGACTAATAATAGCCCTATCAACCCAATTACAAAACTGAGCCAAGTACCATTTCCTGAAAGTGCCACAATCAAACCAATATTAGATGCTGGTATAGTTGTTGGTGCAATGACGGCAAAGGATTGAGCTAAAACTTCCGAGAAAGAAAGGCAATTTGGCTTTAATCCATGAATACTTTGATGGGATGATATTTCTTGACTCGTTTTCATGTTTTTCTATTGTGAAATGACACATATGTAGATAGGCAATGGAGAGATTTTGACTTATGTCTGAGTAATACCTGATGGCAGCTAATAAAAAGCTAATAAAAGTTTCAAATCGTCCTTTTTGCGTGAATATTTGTAAGCCGATTGGACAGCGATCAATTCTTCGTCTGTATTTTGGCTATGGCTAATTTTTAGTTATACCTTTTAGGTTAGTCAGACCAAGGGAGCAACGCGATTTTGTGAGGTGCGGAAATCGGCTACGTAAATAGCCTATTTCACGATGCGATCGCAATGGAAAAACTGGATTTTATTGAGAATTAAGCTATGTAATTGAGAATTTAACCCCGATCTCACATTTTCGCGTTGCTCCCCAGACCAATTATTTGTAGGTTCTTGACACAGCTATCTATAATAATCTGCAACTGTACTTATAGATAAGTCCCCATCTCTATTAATTACAGTTACTATTATTACTATTATTTAGTTGTGTTTTCTTTGACAAAACAAATATTACCCTATGTATTTTTATTATGCAAGTCTTTTAGATTATTTTTGGCGATTTTATTTTTAATTTATCAATCCTCAAAAGTTCATCGGAATTTGAGGATATTTATTTGTATAAAAATTTTGTTAAATTTGATTTTTTCATAGTACAAAAAAATACATGCATTGATTATGGGATATTTAAATATAGGTATCAATAAAAAGCTTGAAAATAATAGAAAAATTGCATATATATATACGTATTTTAGATAATACACTGTGTATCATAAGACTGAAAGTGATATTGTTGCCAATATGAAGTGAGGATGGTAATTTAAAATTGCCAATTATCCAACCAGTAGAAATATCTATGACTTTGCAAATTTATCTGTGTCATAAATATGCTTTTTGACATCTTCTCAAAGTCCTTCCTACTGCGGCTTATGGGCATAAAATCAATATTATCAAGCCAGGAATTACCGTCATGAAAAGTCTGAAGTACATATTAATGATTGCAATATGCTGTATCAGTCTATTCTTTGCTGAATCTGCATTGGCAGATCCGCCACGATATACTAAAAATCCTGATTACATAGCACTAACTAAACAATTGAATCAATTAGAAACTGCCCAAGCTACACAAACCCCACCCGAAGGCTATACATTAGAGCAACTAGACCAAATCATCAGTGATTTAGAATTACAAAAATTGGCCTTTGAGTCAGGGATTGATTGGGGACAATGTAGTAATCAAACAGGTAAAACTCTAGCCATATATGGACCTGAACCAAATTTAGAAGAAGATGATTACTCCGAAGGAGCAGCATTATATTTTTTAGGTGATAATCAGACAACAAAAAATAAATGGAATTGCAAAGGAATCTATTTTCCCGTAGATGTCAAAGTTGCAGCTTTAGGGTTAGACGGACAAAGCCAAGAACTAACTGGTGGTATTGTCATCAAAGTGGCTAATGGCACTAAATTAGTGTTGAGAACCAACCCAGATACAGGTGCGATTGAATTTAACCAAGGCGGAACACAAATCTTCAAACCTGGTGAAATTAACTGGTTTATTCCTAATGTTTCCCAAGCAGTTGTAGATGCAAGAGTTACTAACGCACCTGCTAAAAAGGCTTAATAGTCATTAGTCATTAGTCATTAGTCATTGTTGAGAAGATGCAAGAAATAAGACTAGACAACATAAAAACTCAAACTCTTTTTCAGGTGTTCCATGATTCTGAAAACCTCTTAACTTCTTCTCCTGACTCCTGACTTCTTAATATAAAATCTATTTTTCTTCAGGTAATAGAGTAGTTTCAGGTTCTATGCTGCGATTAACAACGGTGACTCTATGCAAGTTAGGTTTGATAATTAAACTAACACCAATAGCCCAAGCTAATGCAACCATCCAACCGGCAAGAATATCACTGGGAAAATGCACTCCCAAATATAGGCGTGTCCAAGCAATAGCTAAGAGGTACAAACTACCAACAGTCAGAACTAGCCACCGCCAGGGACGATGCCAAGTTAAAATAAGTAAAATTGCAATCAATGTCATACTCGTCATTGCATGACCACTGGGAAAAGCATAATCAAATTCAGGTGCTTTTGATAGCCACAATTGAGGACGCACGCGGTGCATAAATTCTTTAGCGGTGCGGTTAATAACCAAGTTTCCTACAGATGTAATTAATAAATAAGCCAGTGTTCTCCATCTGTGTTTGCGTAATAAGAGGATAGCGATCGCACTCAACACAGGAAACGCAGTCCAGAATGATCCCCACTTGGTCAGCACTACAGCGATAATATCTAGTTGGGGATTAGCTGTAGAATGAATAGCCATCAAAATTGGCACATCCCAAGGAAACCCACCTTCATTTTGCCAAATTTTCACTGCTAGGATTTCTACAACCTGCAAAGGTAAATACACACCCATCAACATCAGCAATAAAGAACGCCAATGGGAAAGCAGCAGGTTTCTGATAAAAGTAAGCGGTGACTTGCGTCTCTCCTCAAATATCCTTGCTTTATTCATCACTACAAGTCTGATTGATATATTAGGTGAGTTTAAATATCTATACTATCTATTTTAAAAAAGAATAGGGAAAAGGAAAAAGGTTAGTTGTCAGTAATTAGCCATCTCATATTTTTTATTTGACTATTTAGTTAATTGAATAGCAATACAATCCCACACAACTGTAGTTTGTATTTTTCTATATTCGAGATCCTGTAATTATCTTTCCTTGGACAAATAATCACGAAAAAAGATAAATTTACAGACCTTTACTCTAGACGTTTGACAATTTTGATCGTAAAATACGGTAAGTCAATCGGAATTAAGTAATTTAGTTAAATTGAAAAAATAACCACCTGCATTTTCACCAAGCAGAAAAACTCATCCTTTAGGAGTTATGACAGTCTGCTCACGAGGTTTATAGTTATCCTTAACTCTTGCATATCACAGCTAAAACCCACTACCAAAAGGAATATGGACTACTTATTACTACCCGTTTTCAGCTTTTTCATTGGCATTGTCGTCGGTTTAACAGGAATAGGCGGTGCATCTTTGATTACTCCCATGTTGATTTTTGTTTTTCAAGTACCACCTTCTATTGCTATCAGTTCTGATGTTGTAGCTGCCACCTTAATGAAAGTAGTAGGTGGAGTGAAACACTGGCAACAGAAAACCCTTGATCTAGAAATAGTCAAATGGCTGGCAATGGGTAGCGTTTCCGGTTCATTAATGGGTGTAGGAGTTTTACACCACCTTAGAAGCAGTGGAGAAAATAACATAGACAACCTGTTGCTTCGGCTATTAGGAGTAATGATCTTGATAGTGACATTGACAGCATTCATACAAATGTTGTTAATGACATTTTTTCCCAAAATCAATTTACCCGAACTGCCAAAATTAAATGTCAAAACTAATAAAGGACGTTTTCTTACCGTACTTCTTGGCACAGCTTTAGGCTTTTGTGTCGGTATGACAAGCGTTTCTTCAGGTTCTATGTTTGCCTTAGTTTTGATAGCCTTCTTCCGTCTAGATCCACGTAAATTAGTCGGTACAGATATTACCCAAGCGGCAATTTTATTAATATTCACATCCCTGGGACACCTAACATTAGGAACTGTGAATTGGAATTTAGTATTACCAATTTGGATCGGTTCAGTTCCAGGAGTTCTCATTGGTGCTAAACTTTGCCAAATAGCACCACAACGTCCACTTAGATTTATTATTTATAGCATCTTGGTGATGGTAAGTTGGAAATTAGTCGCACACGCATGATTAAGAAATCAAAAATTAAAAATTAAAAAATACCTGCTACCGATTTAATCATGTCAAAAGTACCTCGTTCATACATAATAAATAACCCCAAACCAATTAACACAAATGGGACTATAGCCTTACCATAACGACTTAAAATATAACCAATAGTAGCTTGACGACTTAATAAATAAGCAATACCACACCAAACCCCTATCATGCCCAAAAAAACAGCCAAAATAATTCCTAAACTGGCAAAATTCTGCCCAGCAAATAGGGGTATGTAAATACTGATATTGTCACCACCATTAGCAACTGTCACAGCCGCAACTTTATAAGTATTTGAGTGGAGAATACTCAATAAGAAAGAGAATATCAGGTTAGGATGTGATGACTCTATAAAATCAGTATTGACAGTCTGAACTTCTGTATTTTCTTCTTCCCGATTTAATAAGTGTTTAATACCAATTACTATTGGTAATAATCCTAATAATCCAATTAGTTCTCGCTGTATGACTAAGCCACCAAAAAAACCTGGTAAGCTGAGAAGAATAATGGCAGCAAAGCCAAGGAATTGACCAATCAAAATATGTCTACGGCGAAAATTATTATCTATCTGCGAAAATAAAAGCAACAGAATAATAATGTCATCAATATTAGTGGCTGTAAAAGCAATGATGCCTTGAGTAAAAGCAGTAATTAGACTATTCATGGTCAAGTTTTATAATATACTGTTTATAAACATATCAATATTTGTCATCCTAAAATGAAAATTATCCAGAATGAATGATTTATTAACATCCATTATCACAGGAGTAGTTGCTTTTAGTGCCACCAATATAGATGATATTGTAATTTTGCTAGTGTTTTTCGCTCAGGTAGATGATAATTTTCGCCCTTGGCAAATTGTTATAGGTCAGTATTTAGGTTTTACTATTCTCGTCATTCTCAGTTTACCAGGCTTATTTGGTGGGTTAATTCTACCTGAAAATTTGATTGGTTTATTAGGTTTAATTCCTATCGCTATGGGAATCAGTATTGTTGTGAATCAAGAAACAGATTCATTGGCAGAAGTTTCACCAGAAATTACACTATCTACAACATCAAAAAATCGGATTTTTTTAAACTCCCAAATTTACACAGTCGCAATGGTAACTATTGCCAATGGCAGTGATAATATTAGCATTTATATACCTTTATTTTCTAGCACAAGCTTATATAGTTTTTTAGTAATCATCGCTTTATTTTTTTTCCTATTGGCAGTTTGGTGTTACGCAGCATATAAGTTAACCCACCAGAAGAAAATAGCCAATTTTTTAACCAAATATGTTAATTCTCTTGTCCCTTTCGTGCTGATGGGTTTAGGGTTTTTAATTGTCTGGAAAAGTCAGGCTTTTACTCTGATTAAACTCCTTGGTAGTTGTGTTTGTTTGCTGGTTTTAGTGAAGAAAAATTGACTAATGAGTAAAGTCTCAAACTTGTAAGCATTCAGCCGTCAGCTAAAACAGCTTATCAGACTAAGTTTAAAGGATTTTTAAGGTAGACTGATACTACAATCAATTCCTTATTCCTTACTCAAGATGCTCATAAATTCTAGATAATAGCTGATTACTGATTACTGACTGCTGAATACTTACTCAAACTTGCGTCAACCATTCACTTTCTTCTGGATCTTTAAACAACGGAGTGCTAAGGTAGCGTTCACCAAAGCTAGGCTGCACCATAACTATCAATTTGCCTTCATTTTCTGGACGCTTGGCTACTTGTAAAGCTGCATATAAAGCAGCACCAGTAGAAATTCCTGATAGCAACCCTTCTTCTTTTGCTAAACGGCGACTGTAAGAAATTGCTTGTTCATCTGTGACTTGAATGATTTCATCCACCAGTTCTGAACGATAAATGGCAGGAATAAATCCGGGTCCGATACCTTGTATTTTGTGTGGTCCTGGTTTTCCCCCTGCTAATACCGGACTATTGACTGGTTCAACGGCGATCGCCTGAAAGCTGGGTTTACGTTGTTTAATTACTTCGGAAACTCCTGTAATTGTTCCTCCAGTTCCTACTCCAGCTACCAGAATGTCAACTTCCCCATCTGTATCATTCCAAATTTCTTCAGCCGTAGTACGAGCATGAATTTGGGGGTTGGCAGTATTGCTAAACTGTTGCAACATATAAGCATTAGGGGTTCTGGCAACAATTTCTGTGGCTTTGGCGATCGCTCCCCGCATTCCCTCTACCCCTGGTGTTAATTCCAACTGCGCCCCATAAGCCCTTAACATCAGTCTTCTTTCTTGGCTCATGGTATCTGGCATTGTTAAAATTAGACGGTAGCCTTTAGCAGCAGCCACCATCGCTAAAGCAATGCCTGTGTTACCAGAAGTGGGTTCAACTAAAGTAGTTTTACCAGGAATAATTAAACCTTGTTCTTCTGCGGCTTGAATCATATTCACGCCAATTCTATCTTTTACGGAGGCCGCAGGATTCATACTTTCTAGTTTGACAACAATTCGTGCCAATGCTCCCCAGGTTTGAGGAATTTTGTTTAATTGTACTAACGGAGTGTTGCCAACCAACTCGGTAATATTTTTTGCTATTCGCATCGCCATACCTCTTGATAACTAAATGTAATACATGGGACTATTTTGAGCGCGAGTTTCTCTTTCCTGACACAAATCTTGGAGTGTGTAGCCGTGCAGCACTTCAATAGCAGCATTGTTGGCTTTTTCCCAAATTTCCCAAACCAAAGTCTTTTCTATGGTTGATATCTCAGAGTTTTTTTTATCTTTGCGTTCTCCTTCTACCAAAGAAACAATTTCTAGCAAAGTAATCTGCCAAGGTTCATGTACTAAAAGGAAACCTCCTTTTGAACCGCGCTGACTTTGTACCACGCCTGCACGTCGCAATTGAGTGAGAATCTGCTCTAAATAACGCTCTGGGATGGGTTGCTTGGCAGCAATATCGTTCATAGTCAGAGGCATTTTCTTATCGTGGTGAATGGCCAGTTCTAACAATGCCAATAGCGCGTATTCCACTTTGGCAGAAAGATCCAGAAGGGCATAACTTTGGCTATTCAAGTCTGTATTGATAATACTACTGTACATTGATAGGTTTAGGGGTGTTTATACGAAATCAGTTACCTTCTAAGTGTTAAATGTGATATTTTCCCACCTACATCAATAAAATAGCATAACTCTATCGGATTACTGTAGTTTATAGATATATTTCTCAAAATTGCTTCATTTTTCGTATGATTTACAATATACTACAAATATAATCTAGCAAATATTTGAGTCACAAAGCATTGCAAATTGAGGATTTTAGCGTTGTAGGGACAACGCACAATGATCAACCTATACCGTTTTTTTGTAGTCAAAAATTACCCATGAGACATAGCTTTTTAGAAGCCAATAATATATACTACGGTTAATCTATCGGGAAATTGTAATATAGATGCTGATGCCACTATACACTGGTCTAACTCAATCATCTAGGAACATTCATCAAAAGCATTTCCCCAGGCGATCGCTATTGCCAGTCCAACAAAATGCTCTTTGGCAAATTAAAAGCGGATTTGTGATGACTTATTCTTATCTAGAAGACGGTACCACAGTAGCTTTGGGATTATGGGGTCCTGGGGATGTAGTGGGTCAAGTTATATCGAAAATGAAACCCTATCAGATGGAATGTTTAACCACAGTAGAAGCGAGTATTTTACCTGTGGATGATTGGCATCAACTCACAGAAACTTTACTCCACCACATCCACCAAGCAGAACAATTAATGATCATTCGCAGCCATAAAAAAGTAGAAACCATGCTGATTCAATTATTAGCATGGTTATCACAAAAGTTTGGCTCACAGGTAGAACAAGGAAGATTAATAGATATGCGTCTGACTCATGAAGATTTAGCCGCACTGGTCAGTTCTACCCGTGTAACTGTTACTCGTATACTAGGACAATTGGAACAAGAAGGATTAATTGATAGACTTTCTTTAAATCGGATTATAGTCCGACAGGAGGATATTTGGTATTACGAAATTTAAAGGATGTTGGAAAAGTGGGAGAGGCCGTAAGTAATGAGACAGAATTAATCACACAAATGATTTTTCTGTTCCCTGTTCCCTGTTAAGAGTTCCCTCTCTCAACAAGTGAATTTAATTTTGTCCGACTACTTACTAATATTTATCATCAAAAATCAGAATGTTTTGTACTGGTTAATTTGTCTCAATGCTGGACATTTTCTCTTTTTCTGGGTTAAACTACAGTAAACCGATAGAATTAATGTACTTTTATGACCATCCTCGAAACAAAAAGTCCAGAAGCTAGTGTCAATTGCGAAAACCTAACCATCCCTCCAGCACAGTCCAGCATCAACATTTGGAAGAAGTTGAGGGGTGGAATATTGCTAGTGTTGGGATATTTACTTTCTCCCCTATGTTGGTGGAATGATTTATTATTCAACTTGCCCATTGCCTACTTTTTTGGGTATTTATGTAGTTTATTATCACCAAAATTACTTTTTCCCTGTACTATTATTGGCTATTGGCTATCAAATATTATAGGCATCTTATTGATGCAATTTGGTTCAGTGGATATGTTTCAAAAAGAAAACAAAGAACGTAATTTGAAAAAAGAGTTGTTCAATAGCCTGGTTTCTTCAACTGTGTATACAATAATGATTTTACTTTTAATCCAATTGAAGATTATTGATACTCCTACTTTATTTACCAATGGGTGATTGAGGATTTATATAATTACTTGAATATTTCCTCATTGTTAATTTCCCTCAGATGTAATTAACTCCTGAACATTACCCAGAGTCAGATTATCTTTACCCATAATTAGTGGTAGCTTTCCATTCCATTTATCTATAGCTTGCCTTTGTATTAACTCAGGTGTCAAAATGTTTCTGAGTAAGCTCTGAGCTTCTGCTTCACCCTTAGCTAGATTAACTTTTGCTTCTGCTTCTTTTACTGCTTTTAAGGCGGTAAATTCAGCCTGTTTTGCTTCTTGTGCTGCAATTTGTTTTAACTCTACTGCTGCTCTAAATTGATCAGAAAAGCGAATTTGAACTAAAAAAATATCATTAAAAGCTATATTATATTCTCCTAATTTAGCTTTTAATGCCTGATCTAATTCTGTTTTGATATTTGCGCGTTTTGTAATTACTTCTTCAGCCGTATATTGGGCAATGACTGATTTTACTACCTCTTCAATTACTGGATTAATAATGCTTTCAATAACAGTAGTTATATCACCTATTTGCTGGAAAACCGTGTTGGACTTATCTGGAATAATATGCCAATTAAGAGCTATATCAATAAAAACATTCTGTAAATCTTTAGAAGCAGCCTCAGTCGATCTTTCCTGCTTTTGAATTCTGACACTAATTTTTTTAACTGTATTGACAATAGGGATAATTAAGTGAATTCCCTCTTCTAATATTTGTTCTTGGACATGACCAAATTTCATTAATACACCACGTTCACCAGCATTAATTATCACAAAAGGCGTAAATAAGAGGGTGAGTAAGCATAGTAAAGCAGTCAGTTTACCAACATTGTTTAAAGCGTTATGTTTTTTCATCCCTATGGTATTACCTAATCTTTAAAATATGCTTTTTTAGCACTTTATGCGAATAATTATCCTAAATATCGAATTAATTGGTTAATTAATAAACTGCATTTTTATCTACTATATTACGTAAATTTTCAAGAAACAAGGGTGTAGGGGTATAAGGGAAAAAGCTGTTTCTTCCATTTATAGCGAATGGCGATGACGAGCGAGCTTTAACTGATTTTGGTGTGGAAGAATCATTTTAACAGGCTGCTAAACGTTTTTAAGAACATTATGGCTGGAAAGGGGAGCAATTACCACTACTTTTGACCACACCCCTTGATTTTCTGTAAATTGATATGTTACTGTGTATTTATCCTTAATCTACTAATTCTCGATAGGTTTACCGTAAATTAAAAAAGGAGTGATAAAAAACACTCTCCAAAATCTGAATTTTTAGCAATCGGGAATCTTCTTTTATGCCAAAAGATTGGTTAGAATGGCACGAGCTTTACAACACTGAAGCCAAATTACAGCAACGGCTAGAAATCGTGCGGGAATATATTTCCTATAGTTTAGATAACTCACCAACAGGGGCTATTCGGGTAGTTAGTGCTTGCGCTGGTGATGGACGAGATTTATTAGGAACATTAGCAAATCATCCCCGCACTAAAGATGTATATGCAAGATTGGTAGAAATCAATCCTGAGTTAGTTGAACGTGGCCGCGCAACTATAGAATCATTGGGTCTAACAAAACAAATTGAGTTTATCAATGATGATGCAACTGCTGCTGATAATTATGTAGGAGCAGTACCAGCAGATATTGTCATTGTTTGTGGTATTTTTGGCAATTTAGCTGATGAAAATGAACTTAATCGTTTATTAGGAAACTTGAGTTTTTTGAGTAAAAAAGGCACGTTTGTGCTTTGGACTCGTGGACATTCTAACGGTATTGCTTATTCAGAAACCGTGCGTAAATACTTCCGCGATTTTGGATTTGAAGAAGTTAACTTTAAACTCACAGCAACAGGAGATATGGGAGTGGGGATTCATCGTTATTTAGGTGAAAATATACCTACACCCAAAGAAGAAAAACTATTTGTATTTTCTGGAGTTCCAAATAAGGCGAGGTAAGAAATGTCTATTACAAGCACTACCATATCCAGTTGGGAACAATTATTAGAAAAAGCTCGACAAAATACCCCTGCACGTCGAGTTAAAAGACCAGGACAAGCACCTTCTACTGCGCCTGTTCCTAGCAGTCTACATAAACTTCCGCCTGAGAGAAAACCACCAGTATTGTTATATAGAGATAGTAACTCTTGGTGTCCTTTTTGCGAAAGAGTTTGGTTTGCGTTAGAAGAAAAACAAATTCCCTTTGAAACAGAATTTATTGATCTGAGTAATAAACCTAAATGGTACACAGATTTAGTACCAACAACCCTTGTACCTGCTGCTAAAATTGAGGGTAAATTAGTTTATGAATCTAAAGACATTCTTTTAGAATTGGAAGAACACTTTTGCGAAACGTTATTACCAGAAGATCCAGAAGAAAATGCGATCGCCAGACAATGGGTTGAAGATGCAGAAACTAATGGTTTTCGGGATATTGCCTACAATTTTCTGAGACAACCTCCAGAAGATGCCAAAGAATTAGCAAATTTACAGGCAGAATTTGAAGCTAAATTAGATGAAATTGAAAAAACTTTAGGGAGATATCCAAAACCCTATTTTTTATCAACATTTAGCCTGGTAGATATTATGTATAGTCCCCATTTAGATAGATTGGCGGCTAATTTACCAGTATATAGAGGATATCACATCAAAGGAAATCCTCGTTTTCCTCTCATTAATGTTTGGTTTGCAGCACTTAAAAAACGTCCTGCTTACAACAGAGTTAAATCAGACAATATTACTAATAATTTACTTTTACGGCGTAGATTTGGCGTAGAACCTATTGGTAGTCCCTTACCTTTAGAAATAGCTGATGCTGAATTTATTGAATATCGTGCAGAAGCAGCAGAAAGATTAGGTGATAATCGGGAAGCTGCTATTAGCGATATTCTCAAAAATTCTGGAGTTCAATCTTTAGGTGATATCTCGATAATTAAAGAAGTTGTGGATTTTCACTTACGATTACTAGCTGATTATCTCCTGAATGGTAATAACGAAATATTACTAGGAGGAAGAACTGGAGGTAAAGAAAGTATAGATCCAATTATCGCTGCTACAGGGGCTATTACACTGGCTTATATCAGAAATAGAATTTGTGCGCCACGAGATATGAGTGCTGGTGCTGCAACCGCTTTACGAGTCGGCGCAGATAAAGTTTTAGCATCTATTTATTGATTTGATAACAAGAGGAATCAAAATGACTAATTTAAAAAAGGTTAATGATGATTTGAGTATTGCTGGACAAATTTCATCCAAGGAACTACAACAATTAGCAGTAGAAGGTTTTAAATCAGTTTTGAATTTACGTTCTCCTGATGAAAATGGTTTTTTCCATGATGAAAAGCAAGAAGCACAAATTGTAGGATTGGAATATACAAACATTCCCTTAAATTCTCAAGCACCAAATCCGAAATTAACAGCACAAGCAATTCAAGCTGTTGAGAACTTACCTAAACCAATTTTAATTCACTGTGCTGGTGGTGCAAGAGCGGGAGGAATAGCCTTAATTGCAGAAGCAATTCAAGCAGGTTTAACTTATGAAGAAATTGCTCAAAAAGCTAATGAATTAGGAATTAATTTAGAACAGCCACATCTCAAGCAATTTCTCTTAGAAAAATTTGCAGCTAGACAAAATTAAGTTGTAAGCTTTGGCACACAAAGTAAAATTCAAAATCTAAAACTTTACGTCTTTGCTCCTTTGCCTCTACCCTGCGGGATCTCCTAACGGAGATTGCGCGAAATATAACTGTAGTCATTTAGGTTAGGACATTCTTGATTTTTAAAACCTAATTATAGCATGGGCTTCACTTTTGCCTTCTGCTATACATTAACGAATCCCTTGGGTAAATTTATCGGGTGCAATTTCTATGAGTTTAGAACTAAATCTATCAGGTAAAACAGCAATTGTTACAGGTGGTAGTGCGGGAATTGGGTTAGCTACAGCTAAAGCTTTGTATAGTGAAGGTGTGAATGTAGTTATTGCAGCCCGCAATCAAGAAAGATTAGAACAAGCAGTTTTTGATATTCAATCTTTACCCACAACTGGAACTAAAATTATTGGCATTAGTGCTGATTTAACTAAAGCAGAAGATGTTGAGAAAGTTGTCTCTACAACAATTGCAAAATTCGGTAAAATTGATATCTTAATTAATAATGCTGGTTCAGCCCGTGCTGGGTCATTTTTAGAATTAAGTGATGAGGCATTTTTAGATGCTTGGAATTTGAAACTTTTGGGTTACATTCGTTTGGTGAAAGCAGTTGTCCCCTATTTGAAAAATCAGCACGATGGACGCATTGTTAATATTATTGGTGGTGCTGGACGTACACCCCGCCCCAACTTCCTACCAGGAGGAACGACAAATGCAGCATTGCTCAACTTTACACGAGGCATTTCTAAAGAATTAGCCCAAGATAATATTAGAATTAATGCCATTTCTCCAGGATTAACAGACACAGAAAGAGCCAAAACTTTAGCAGAACAAAATGCCGAAAGTTTGGGTATTAGTGTGGATGAATATAAAGCCCAAGCAATCAAATCAATACCTTTAGGAAAAATCGTCAAACCTGAAGAAATTGCAGCCCTAGCTTTATTTTTAGTTTCTGATTTAGCTGCTTCTATTACTGGTGCAGAAATTCTGGTGGACGGTGGAAGTACACCAGGTGTTTAAGAGGATGTTTGTACAATCTCTGATGGTGTATCAAACAATCTCAGTTCCCCCCTCGCTTGATAAGGGGGGAATGAAGCTATCAAAGTCCCCCTTTTTAAGGGGGATTTAGGGGGATCTACAGGTATTAGATACCACAAGAAAAAGGTTTCAAACAACCTCTAAGTTAGTGTGTAGGTGCAATTTTTCAATAAATTAATGTTACAAAAAAGAGGAATTTCCATGACTCAAAAACAATTATTTTCTCAAGATAGCGATGTTGATCAAACCTTATTAGCTGATGTATTAGTAATTGGTGGCGGACCTGCTGGAACTTGGTCAGCGTGGAGTGCTGCTAATGCTGGTGCAAAAGTGGTTTTAGTAGATAAAGGCTATTGCGGTACTAGCGGTTGTGCAGCTGCATCAGGTAACGGTGTGTGGTATGTTCCACCAGAACCCGACAGTAGAGAAGCAGCAATGGCTTCTAGGGAAGCTTTAGGAGGATTTTTATCTAGTCGAGATTGGATGCAACGGGTACTAGATCAAACTTATGCGAACGTCAACCAACTAGCTGACTGGGGTTATCCTTTCCCTACAGATGAAGAAGGTAGACCCTATCGGCGCAGTCTCCAGGGTCCAGAATATATGCGTTTGATGCGGCAACAAATAAAGCGGGTAGGGGTAAAAATTTTAGACCACAGTCCAGCTTTACAGCTATTGGTAGATGCAGAAGGCGCTGTAGCTGGAGCGACGGGAGTTAACCGTCAGACTGGTGAAAAGTGGGTTGTGCGATCGCATTCAGTGATCATTGCTACTGGAGGCTGTGCTTTCTTGAGTAAAGCCTTGGGTTGCAATGTGCTAACAGGGGATGGATACCTGATGGCAGCAGAAGCGGGTGCAGATATGTCAGGAATGGAGTTTTCCAACGCCTATGGCATCGCACCTGCTTTTTCTTCTGTAACCAAAACCTTATTCTATAATTGGGCAACTTTCACCTACGAAGATGGGACACCTATCCCCTGTGCTGGTTCGCAAAAAGGGCGTTCTGTCATTGCCGAAACTTTGATAACTCAGCCTGTTTACGCCATCATTGACAAAGCATCAGAAGAAATGCGGGTGACAATGCGTTTATCTCAACCCAATTTCTTCCTACCTTTTGATCGTGCAGGTATTGATCCCTTTACTCAACGTTTCCCTGTGACTCTGCGTTTAGAGGGGACTGTTCGTGGTACAGGTGGGATTAGAATTACTGATTATACTTGTGCTACTTCTGTGCGTGGACTTTATGCTGCTGGCGATGCAGCCACAAGGGAATTAATTTGTGGTGGCTTTACCGGTGGTGGTAGTCATAATGCAGCTTGGGCGCTATCTTCAGGGTATTGGGCAGGACAGTCTGCGGCTACATACTCCCACAATTTAGGTGTACAAGCCAACCAAAGACCAGTTCAAGCTGTAGGTGGTGCAGGATTTATTTCTGGTAGTCAGCGCCAAACTGACAGTGAAGAAATAATTAAAGCTACTCAAGCGGAAGTTTTCCCTTATGATCGCAACTATTTCCGTAATGAACGCAGTTTGATAGAATCATTGCAAAGATTACATTTTCTTTGGCATAAAATTCGTAATAGCGAAGTTGCAAATAATAGCAATATTGTCCGTACCAGGGAAGCAGCTGCAATGGTAGCTACAGCCAGATGGATGTACAGCAGTGCCTTGGAACGGAAAGAAACTCGCGGAATGCACAAACATTTAGATTATCCACAACAGGATACTAATCAACAACATCATTTAATTAGTGGTGGTTTGGATCAAGTTTGGGTAAAAGCTGCACCTATCCAGGAAGTAAAAACAAAAGAACTGGTAACTGTGTAAATAGTAGGTTGGGGAGCCATCGCCTTGGACGGGTTTCCCGGCTTGTGGCGAATGGCGTTTGACGCAAGGAAACCCAACATGATTACAACTTGAATTGAACGCAGATGGACGCAGATGAACACAGATAAAGATGGATTAATCAAGGGATTGCAGGATTATATGCAGCCTCACATAAAATTGGTATAACCCAACCTACATCAATATTAATTTTGGTTTTTATTATGATTGAATTAGTTAGTGAATCGCGGTGCATTCAATGTAATCTTTGTGTTAAAGTTTGCCCAACAAATGTTTTTGATAAAGTACCAGATGCACCTCCGACAATTGCTAGACAAAGTGATTGTCAAACCTGTTTTATGTGTGAATTATACTGTCCGGTTGATGCGCTGTATGTTGCACCAGACGTAGAACCATTAACAGGAATTAACGAACAATTATTAGCAGAAGCTAAACTTTTAGGCAGTTATCGTAAAAATATCGGTTGGGGAAAATCCGTTACAAGCACAGCGAAAGAAGACTCAACATATAAATTGTTGCAGAAGATGAAATAGAACATCAAAAATCATCCAATTTATCAATTATGAAACTGATTTTACCAGTAGAAATTGCCCATGAAATTGAGCCGCATTTACCTGAAAATACTACTGTAGTGCGTGTAGATAGTGAGGGCAATATAGATGGAGATGCTACAGATGCAGAAGTTTATTTTAGTTGGTTTTATCTCAAACCAACTACTTTACATCGAGTATTAGATGCTGCGCCTTTATTGCGTTGGCATCATGCCCCAAATGCAGGTGTAAATCATATTTTGACACCACAATATTTAGAAAGGGATTTAATTTTAACTAATGGTGCAGGGGTTCATGGTATTCCTATTGCTGAATTTGTGATTACTTATATTTTAGCTTATGTAAAACAGCTACCGAAACTTTATCAACTACACACTGAGCATAATTGGCAAAGAGGTTTACCAATTCAAGAATTATTCGAGAAAACCTTATTAATTATCGGCGCAGGTGGAATTGGTCAAGAAATTGCTGTTCGTGCTAAAGCTTTTGGGATGCGTATTTTTGGCAGTTCTCGTCATCCCAAACCGTTACCAAATTTTGATAAAGTAGTCGGTGCTAATGAGTGGAAAGAACTACTTCCAGAAGCAGAATTTGTGGTGATTGCTACACCTTTAACGCCGGAAACAAAGGGAATGATTGATGTAGAAACCCTGCGTTTATTCCGCCCAGATTCCTATTTAATTAATATTGCACGGGGAGCAATTGTTGATGAATCAGCACTTACTAAAGCTTTACAAGAAGGTTGGATTGCTGGGGCGGCTTTAGATACAGTATTTACAGAACCATTACCAGCAGAGAGTCCTTTGTGGACATTACCAAATGTGTTTATTACACCCCATTGTTCTGGAAATTCTCCCAGAGTTAAAGAGAGAACACTTGCCCTATTTCTTGATAATTTCAACTGCTATTATCAAGGTAAGACTTTACGCAATGTGGTAGATAAAACTGCTGGTTATTAAATAATAATAAATATAAAACAAGTATAGGTCAACGTAAGTTGGCCTTTACATTTTCAACGTAGATTACGCAAATTATGCAGTTATTATTTAGTCGGTTGGGTGAAATAGCTACACTCTTTTTTAAACTAGGTGTTATTGGCTTTGGTGGACCAGTTGCCCATATTGCCATGATTGAAGATGAAGTAGTGAAGCGTCGTCGGTGGTTGACACAAGACCATTTTCTCGATTTACTAGGTGCAACCAATTTGATTCCTGGTCCCAATTCCACTGAAATGGCAATTCATGTGGGATATATTTATGCAGGATGGGCAGGATTAATTGTCTCAGGTGTTTGTTTTATATTACCTGCGGTTTTAATAACAGGCGTATTTGCCTGGATTTATGTTAATTATGGTAGTTTACCTCAAATTGCACCTTTACTTTATGGGATCAAACCTGCTGTTTTAGCGGTTATTGTCAATGCCCTTTGGGGTTTGGCAAAAAAAGCGGTTAAAAACCGTCAATTACTGATTATTGCTATAGGTGTGGGATTACTGGTATTAATTCGGCAAGTGAATGAAGTAATTGCCTTATTGTTTGGGGGATTACTAGGTATGATTTGGTTACATCCTAGAAATCAAGACAAACCACCAGGAAATAAACCTAACTTATTGATTGCTGGCTTAACTACAGGTGCAACTTTACAGACAACATCTACAATTAGCACTGTGGCAGGTACATCTATTCATTTATGGCAATTAGGTTGGTTTTTTCTGAAAGTTGGTAGTGTTTTGTTTGGTGGTGGCTATGTGTTAATTGCATTTTTGCAAGGGGGATTAGTTCAAGAATATGGCTGGTTAACACAACAGCAGTTACTAGATGCGATCGCTATTGGTCAATTTACCCCTGGTCCAGTGCTGTCTACTGCCACCTTTATCGGCTATGTCTTAGCTGGTATTCCTGGTGCGATAGTAGCTACCATTGGTATTTTCCTACCATCTTTTTTCTTCGTTGCTGCTTTAAATCCGATTATTCCCCGTTTACGCAGTTCTGCTTGGACAAGATCATTTTTAGATGCTGTGAATGCCAGTGCTGTAGCATTGATGGTAATAGCTGCCTTGCAACTGGGAATAGCTACTTTAAAAATAGCAAAACCACCCTATGTAGATATTTTTGGGATAGCGATCGCACTCATTTCCATAGTTTTGATTACTCGCTACCGCATCAATGCTGCTTGGCTAGTTTTAGGTAGTAGTTTAATTGGTTATGGTGCTATGGCTTTAGGTTATATCAATTGACAATTCATATCACCAAGTCTCGACAAAGGGGAAGCTGAATCTGAAATTCTGTTCCCTTTCCTGGTTCTGAGAATAAATCAAGTTTGCCACTGTGTCGTTCTACCACAATTTGATAGCTAATTGATAATCCTAGTCCTGTTCCTTGCCCCACTGGTTTGGTTGTAAAGAAGGGATCAAATACTCGTAGCTTCGTATCTTCTCCCATACCTAATCCATTATCTGCAATGTAAACCAAAACCCAGCGATTATCTATCACATTAGTCCTAATAGTAATGGTAGGAATAAAATTATTTGGCTGATGAGTAATAGTTTCTTCTAAAGCATCTATGGCATTACTCAAAATATTCATAAATACCTGGTTGAGTTGTCCTGGAGAACAATCTACTAGTGGTAAAGTACCATATTCTTTATTAATAACAATTGTAGATTTATGATACTTTGATTTCAACCGATGCTGCAAAATTAATAATGTATTTTCAATGCCTTCATGAATATCAACTGGTTTAATTTCTGCTTCATCCAAACGGGAGAAATTTCGGAGAGAATGGACAATATTTCTAATTCTTTCGCTACCTACTCGCAGAGAATTGAGTAATTGTGGCAGGTCGTCACTAACAAATCCCAGTTCAAATTTTCCTATTGCTACTTGAACTGCATTTACAGGTTGAGGATAGCATTGTTGAAAAGTTTGAATTATATTTAATAAGCCTTGAACATATTCTTCTAAATAGTTGAGATTGCCATAAATGAAATTTACTGGATTATTAATTTCATGAGCAATTCCCGCTACTAATTGCCCTAAACTTGACATTTTTTCACTGTGAATCAATTGCATTTGTGTTTGTTGCAATTCTTTCAATGCTTGTTGCAAATTCTGAGTTTGGGTTTTTAGCTGTAATTCAGATTCTCGTAATTCTGCCTCGGCTTGTTTGCGTCGGGTGATATCAGTGTGAGAACCTGCCATGCGGTATGGTTTGTTCCAAACATCTCGCAATAATGTTCCTCGGCAAAGTACCCAGAGATAGTTACCATTGCGATGTTGCAAACGATATTCTTGTTCGTAGGTGGCAAGTTGCCCTTCAAAATATTGCCGAAAAGTTGTTAAAACGCGATCGCTATCATCTGGATGTAACCGCTGTTTCCATTCTTGAAAATGATTTGGGATTTCAGCTTCTGTATACCCTAACATTTCTTTCCAGCGAGTAGAAAATAAGACTTCATTAGTGTCTAAATTCCAGTCCCACAGCCCATCATTTGATCCTTTAACAGCTAGTTGAAAACTGGAAGTTATTTTACCAAAATCTTTATAAGGATGAACTTGCAAAACTTGAAAGCACTCATGAATGGATTGATAATTGAGGGGAATTGTCCAGCCTTCAGATTCTGCGGCTTTTGCTGCTGGATGATCCTTTGGTAATTTTAGCAGGGCGATCGCCACTTGTTCAGCCAATTCACTCGAAGTTTTTTGAGTAACTGCAAACGTCCATTCAGGATATAATCGCGTACTTAAAGCAAAAGGAAACTTTTCTCCATACTGCGTCTGCTGATTGATAATTTTGAAGTTTTTTAAATCAACTTTTCCCTCTAAAGCCATCTGTTCCAATACATTTGTAGAAATAGTCCCCGCATCTGCCTTACCTTCTCCAACAGCATATATCACTGCATCATGACTATTCGTAAATTGCAAACTTTGAAAATCCCGGTAAGGATTGATCCCTGCTTCTACAATTTCTCGCCATGCTGAACGCCAACCTCCAAAAGAATTTTCCGCAACAGCAACAAAGTTTTTACCCCGTAAATCTGTAAGATTTTGAATATTATCACAATCAGCCTTACAGAAAATTACCCCACCAAACATAGTGTAAGCTCGTCCCATTCGCAAATGCTTTAAAGTTGCCAGCCGATTTACTCCATAAAGGGCTTCAAATTCCACATATATAGCCGGACTCGTAATCACAAACTTCACAACATTCTGTTCAATAGCAGCCTCAATCTGGGTGAAATTTAGAGGAACAATAGTAAAGTGATATTCAGATAGTTCAGAGGTAAGATAATCTGCTGTTTTTTGCCAAGTTTGTAGAGTATTCTGGATATCTCGATGTGCTAAAACACCGATTTTAATCAGGAGTTTCATTGCTTAGTATTAATTGTATAATAATGGAATTGAGCCTCCGGGCATAATATTTGCTGTTATGCTGATAGAATCACGAGATATTAATTGTTAATTAGGGGATGCTGAAAAAATGTAAAACCCAGATAAATCAAAGGTTACAGGCTGATAAAGAGGAAAAAAATGCAAGGTTTGTGAAGGGTATACCGGAAAAAGTGTGCATTTTTTGGGATTTCGAGAGATGGCAAAGAAATTTTCAAACCTCCTCCTGACTCCTGACTCCTGACTCCTGACTCCTATTCCTTCATGAAAAGACTTTTTCAGCAAACCCTAATTAGACCAGTATTTTTTGACTTATTTACTGTTAATCATCATCATCAGCAGGATCATTTAGCTGTGAAGCAATTGGTTGACTATTTTGACCAGTTAAAAATCTCAAAAAACGATTAAGTCGCTTCATACCACTCAGAGTAATTAAAGTTAAAAATCCTCCCAATAATCCCATTTGCCACAAACCACAACCAATGGCTGCTCCTAATCCTGCTGCTGTCCAAACACAGGCCGCTGTAGTCAAACCCCGGACTTTTGGCACTTCAGATTTTCTAGGAGATTCTTGCAAAATTAATCCTGCACCAAGAAAGCCTATACCAGTAGTTACACCTTGAATGGTACGACTTAGGGCATTAGTCGCAGCGAAGGAACTTTCACCTTCAGCTTGCAAAGGAATCATCACAAATAGTGCTGCTCCCATACTCACTAACATGAATGTCCTCATCCCTGCTGGTCTACCACCTTTCTGACGGTTCAATCCAATGATGCAACCGACTAAAAGAGCCAGTATTAGTCTAAAACCTATATGTATCCAATCATCGGCAGCCAAAAACATTGCACTCATGGATTGATTCCTCTGTAAGATGGAACGGAGTTTTGCACCTATTACCCGCAGGGCGAAAGATTACCCACTCGTCATCGGTGTCAGTCCAACTCCGGTAAGTTGATAGGCTTAAAGTAGTTTGTTGCTACTTTAGCAGAAAATTAAAAATAAGTAAAATAACTGAGGTACGCCCAATAGCTACAGCAATTGAGAAAGCTGCCGCATATCATTAAAAACTATCTTCGCTCCAGCAGCAGTAAGAGCGGTAGCATAGCTATGTTGGGCATAACCAAAAACAGTCATTCCTGCCGCACATCCGGCTTGCACACCTGGTACAGAATCTTCAATCACAACACAATGTTCTGGATTTGTGTTCATTTGCTCGGCTGCATGAAAATACACATCAGGAAAAGGTTTAGGACGCGGAACATCATAACAGCTATATATTTTTCCTTCAAATTGATGTAGAAGTCCTGTTAATTTCAAAACCAGTTGAATATGACGGTGGCTGCTATTCGATGCCACACATTTTGGTAATGTAATTTGTTCCAATAGTTCGGTAATGCCTGAAACTGCCTGTAATTCCTGCTGCAATGCAGGAAATTCTCTTTCCTTACAAATTTTGATAAAGTTTTTGGGCAATGGTTTCTGGTAGGATTGCTCAATAATTTCTAAACAGGTTTTCAAAGACTTGCCTATAAATTTTTGAGTCACTTCTGCATGGGTGATAGGAAAACCAAATTCAGTGAGCGTTTCTGCAAAAATGCGATTGATAATTGGTTCGCTATCAACTAACACTCCATCACAATCAAAAATTACAAGTTTGAACCCAGTTTCACCCATATTGTTACCTCAAATTTACTATTGGATTGCTAATCGGCGCATTTGGACTATCTCACTTAGTATATAACCGAATATTATAACTGAATGCTCATTAAGAAAGTAATCCCATTTCTTGATATATTGGATTTACCAATTTTCTAATATTTGATAATTGTCTAGCAAAAAAATAAGTTCCCAAAATACAACAAATACCGCCAAATAATAAAGCATTATCAACCCCAATATAATTTGCTAATCCTCCGAAAAATAAATTACCAAAAGGTAATATTCCCAAAAAAGTAGTCATAAATATACTGGTTACTCGTCCTCTTTTATCTTCTTCCACTAAAATTACTTGCAGAAAATTACTAATAGAAGCTAGAGTCAGGGTGTTTGTTAATCCCACAATAAAGATTAATACCAAACAAATTTCTAGCTGTGTGGAGCGAGAAAATAATATTAACGATAATCCCAGCACTAGAGTAGAAATTGCCATAACTTTCTCTAATCCTATTGCTTGTTTACGCTGCATTAGATAAATACCGGAAAATATAGAACCAAAAGCTGTAGCAGTCATGAGAAAACCCATTGTTTCTGCATTGCCTTTTAATACTTCCTTGGCAAATATTGGCATCATATTTATATAAGTCATTGCCATAAAACAAACTATAATTTGCAAGATTAAAATGAATTTAATCGGTGTAAAATTATATGCAAAAATAAATCCTTCTTTAAGGTTATGCCAAATTTTTTTAGAGGAAGATTCTGTATTAATGCTGAGGTTAATTTTCATTGTTAAAATAGCTGATATAAAAGGTAAGTAGCTAATAGCATCTACTAAAAAGCATGAAGCTGCACCATTTTTTGCAATCATCAAACCCCCAATCATGGGACTAACAAATTTAGCGGTATTAATTAAAAATGAATGCACAGCCATCGCACTATATGTATCACTTCTATTTTCTACTAATCTGGGAATTGTTACTTGACGTGCTGGTAAATCAAAAGCTTTGACAATTCCTTGAAGAGTACCAATGATAATAATAGCTATAAAATTAATATGATTACTAACAGTTAAAAAGGTTAATAACAAAGATAGAAAAATAGAAACTATCTGAGTAGTTAATAACACATATCTTAAATTCCATCTATCTAGTAATACTCCTATTATTGGTGTAATAACCAAACCCATAGCTTGATTTGTAAAGCCAGCGATACCAACTAACATTGGTGAATTTGTTAATTGATAAACCATCCATACTAAAGCAATTTGTGTCATCCAAGATCCAAAAAAAGACAGGCTTTCACCAATCACAAAACAAGCTAAGTTGGGTGATTTAATTGCAGGTAGAGCTTCCAAAAAAGCAACTATTTTGTTACTTTTCTTGAAAGAAGTTCTATTTTGTTTTAACATTAAAACTACCTAATTTTTGATATGATTTTGGTGATTATCGATCTTGCAGAGTAGGCCGAATCAAGATTTCATTCACATTTACGTGCTGTGGTTGGGTAACAGCATAAATTATTGCTGCTGCTATATCTTCACTTTGTAATGGTGTAATTGCTTTTCGTCTGGTTTCAATTTCCTGCTTTGCCACTACATCGGTAATATGCTGATCAATTTCTGTTTCTACCAAACCAGGCTCAATAATAGTAACACGGATATTATCTTGATACACTTCTTGCCGTAATGCTTCCGAAAAGGCGTTTACACCCCATTTAGTCACATTATAACCAGCCATTCCTGCACGAGCGATGCGACCAGCTACGGATGAAATATTAACGATATGTCCTGATTTCTGCGCTTTGAATATAGGTAAAACTGTGTAAGTTGCGTACATTAACGCCAGAACATTAATATCAATCATTTTTCGCCAGTTTGCGGGATCTGCATTTTCAATCCTGCCTGGAAATGATATACCTGCATTGTTTACCAAAATATCTACGCGCCCAAATTCTGCATTAGCTTTTTGGATCAAATTTTTAACCTGTACTTCATCGGTAATATCTGCAACAACAGGTAATGCTTGTCTACCATTTTCAGTAATATGTTTTGCTACTGCTTCTAAACGCTCTCCCCTTCTGGCAGCAATTACTACTTTTGCCCCTTCTGCTGCTAATGAAATAGCCGTAGCTTTACCAATTCCCGAAGAAGCTCCGGTAATAATAGCCACTTTACCATCTAATTTACCTGCTATAGTAAACACCCATTGATTAATTAATAAAATACGGTAACTTGATAGAGATTTTGTAGATTTAAAATCAAGCATCTCATAGATCACTAGAAAAAGCAAGAAAAGTATTCTCTAAAGCCGCAGCAATATCTATAAATACCTGACTTGTAGCTAAACTAGAGTCAGCAAGGGTAAGAGGTTGACCAGTATCACCACCATTACAAATACGCGGATCGAGGGGAATTTTGCCTAAAAGCGGTGCTTGGAGTTCATTTGATAACTTTTCACCGCCACCACTACCAAAAATCGGAGTTTCTTCCCCATTTAAGCCGATAAAATAGCTCATATTCTCGATAATACCGAGAACAGGAACACCCACTTGACGAAACATATAGATACTGCGACGCACATCAGCAACAGCCACTTGTTGAGGTGTTGTTACCAATATCACCCCACAAATCGGGCTTTCTTGCACAATCGTGATTTGAGCATCACCAGTACCGGGAGGCAAGTCTATCAACAGATAGTCCAATTCTCCCCACTCAACTGCATGGATAAATTGAGTAATGATTTTATGTAAGACGGGTCCACGCCATGCTAGAGGATGATCCGGTTCTGCCAACAATCCTACAGACATGACTTTGATACCATGAGCTTCTAAAGGTAAAAATTTCTGACCATTAGCAGTATCAATAACTGTAACTTCCGATTGTCCTAATCCCAACATCTGAGGAACATTAGGACCATAAACATCAGCATCTAATAACCCAACTTTCGCTCCTGTTAACCTCAAAGCTGCGGCTAAATTAACTGCGGTTGTGGATTTACCCACACCCCCTTTACCGCTAGATATGGCTAATGTCGTTTTTACCCCTGGAATTGTACAAACTTGAATGTAGGTTTTTTTACACCAAGTTAATGATGATAAAACGGTTTCTATTTCTGCTTCTAAGTGCTGCTGACGAGAACCTATATACAAGCGCAAATAAATATATTGATCAACTATCCGCAGATTTCGCACCATTCCTAAACTAACGATGTCGTTTTTTAGGGTAGGTTCAATTACTTGTTTCAGGAGTTGAATAACTTCTTCTTGTGGGAGATGGGAAGAATCTGTTTGTACTTCCTCTTGCAAAAGGCTATTGTTCAAATCTGATTTTTTCAGCATTTCACGGCGATCTGGTATATAAAATTACGAAGTGAATAACTAAATGACAGAATAATTACTTTTTTTAAAGAAAAGCTTGCATTTCAATTTCCTCTATGTGATATTTTAAGAGTGAAATACGGTAACTCGATTGACATACTGTAGTTTTATCATGAATTGACTTAAAGTTTGAATATTTTATTGACCTTTACAAGTAGGGTAATGTTGAGTAAATTCTTTCTATTCCGATTATTTGAAGTTGGAATCACTTTTCTTAAAAAATCGAACTTTCGCAATTTTTCCTTACTGTTTGCAGTTGGATTAAGCTTGACTTTAGCTATTTCTGCTTGTTCTCCCAACACAACCGAAACAGCTAGTCCAAGTTCAACTTCTAATGCAGCAAATAGCAATACCGTAATTCGCATTGGCTACCAAAAAGCTGCAACTGTTCTTTACGCATTAAAAGCAAAAGGGGAATTAGAAAAAGCGTTAAAAGCCTCTGGTGCTTCTGTGACATGGACTGAATTTCCCGCAGGTCCACCGATGTTAGAAGCTTTAAATGCTGGTAGTATTGACTTTGGTTACACGGGAGAAGCACCACCAATTTTTGCTCAAGCAGCAGGTACACCATTTGTATATGTTGCCTATGATCCTTGGACTCCCAAAGCGGAAGCGATTATTGTCCATAAGGATTCACCTATTAAAAATGTGGCTGATCTTAAAGGTAAAAAAGTTGCTTTTGCGAAAGGATCAAATACTAACTATCTAGTAGTCAAAGCATTAGAAAAAGCAGGATTAAAATACACAGATATCAAACCAACTTTCCTTCCTCCAGCAGATGCTCGTGTAGCATTTGAAGGTAGAAATGTTGATGCTTGGGCAATTTGGGACCCATTTTTAGCCGCAGCCGAAAAAGCAACTGGCGCACGCACTCTCACAGATGCAACTGGACTAGCTCCCAATTTAGGTTATTATCTGGCTGCTAAATCTTTTGTAGATAAAAATCCAGAAGGTTTAAAAACAGTTTTGGATGGGGTAAATAAAGTTAGCGATTGGGCAAAAAATAATCCTACTGAAGTTGCTCAGTTACTTTCACCTGTATTGGGTATAGATGCGGCTGTTTTAGAAACAGCAGAAAAGCGGCGTGATTATGGTGTACTACCTCTGACAGAGGAAGTAATTAGCAAACAACAAGAAATTGCTGATACTTTTTATCAAATCAAATTGATTCCTAAAGAAATCAAGGTTAAAGAAGTAGTTTGGCAAGAAAATAAATAATTTATAGTTGGTAATTGGTAATAGAAAAATTACTAATTATCAATTATTTCTAAAAATCTTCCTTGACTTTCTCTGCGCTCTCTGCGCCTCTGCGTGAGAAAAAAATTTTGAATTCTTAAAAGAGTGGTATATGGTAACAAACATCAATACACAGTGGCTAAAAACCGACGTTTTAGTAATTGGTGGTGGGACTGCGGGGACAATGGCAGGAATTAAAGCCAAACAAGCAAATCCTGATGCTGAGGTGTTAATTTTAGAAAAAGCAAATATTCGCCGTAGTGGGGCGATCGCAATGGGAATGGATGGAGTTAATACAGCCGTTATTCCTGGCAATTCCACCCCAGAACAATATACCCGCGAAGTCACCATTGCTAACGATGGTATTCTGCACCAAAAAGCCGTTTATCAAACAGGTAAATTAGGTTTTGAAACCATTCAAGAATTAGAGAATTGGGGCGTTAAATTCCAAAAAGATCCCCAAGGAAATTACGATGTTAAACAAGTGCATCGGGTAGGAAAATATGTCTTACCCATGCCAGAAGGTAAAGACTTAAAAACCATTCTTACCCGCCAAGTTAAACGCCATAAAGTGAAGGTTACAAACCGCGTTATGGCAACTAGAATATTAGTAAAAAATGGTAGAGCCATTGGTGCAGTTGGGTTTGATGTGCGCGGTGGAGATTTTGTAGTTATTCAAGCTAAAGCTGTTATACTTTCTACAGGTGCTTGTGGACGTTTGGGTTTGCCTGCATCTGGCTATCTTTATGGAACTTATGAAAATCCTACAAATGCCGGAGATGGTTATTCAATGGCTTATCATGCAGGAGCAGAATTAAGCAATATTGAATGTTTCCAGATCAACCCATTAATCAAAGATTATAATGGTCCAGCCTGTGCCTATGTTGCAGGTCCATTTGGTGCGTATACAGCCAATGCTGAAGGAAACCGCTTCATTAATTGCGATTATTGGAGTGGGCAAATGATGTTAGAGATTTGGAAAGAATTAAACTCTGGTAAAGGACCAATTCAAATGAAAATGACTCATTTGGATGAGGATACAATTTCCGAAATTGAGTCCGTTTTATGGGCAAATGAAAGACCGAGTAGAGAACGTTTTCATGAGGGTAGAGGTGAAAATTACCGTACTCATGGCGTAGAAATGAATATTTCAGAAATAGGATTATGTAGTGGACATAGTGCTTCTGGTGTGTGGGTGAATGAAAAAGCAGAAACTACAGTACCCGGACTTTATGCAGCCGGAGATATGGCCAGCGTTCCTCATAATTATATGATTGGTGCATTTGTCTTTGGTCGGTTAGCAGGAGAAAATGCCATTGATTATATTGAAAATTTAGAACATATAGAACCTGATCCTGATTTTCTGGAAACAGAAAAAGCGAGAATTTATGAACCATTAAATCAACCAAATGGTATTCCTCATACTCAAGTTGAATATAAGTTACGCCGAATAGTGAATGATTATCTACAACCACCAAAATCCGGTAATAAAATGGAAATTGGACTAAATAATTTTGTGCGTTATCATGAAATATTAGCCCAAATGGGAGCGCGTGACCCTCATGAACTGATGCGGTGTATGGAAGTACATTTTATCCGTGATTGTGCAGAAATGGCAGCACGAGCATCTTTATATCGTCGGGAAAGTCGTTGGGGTTTATATCATTATCGGTTGGATTTTCCAGATAAAAATAATGAAGAGTGGTTTTGTCATGTAAATTTGAAAAAGAATGAATTAGGAGAAATGATTTTATTCAAACGTCAAATTGAGCCTTATGTTGTGGAGGTTGATTTACAGCAAGAAGTTTATGATGTTGCGGTTAGATAATTAGATAATTAGTAAATCAGAAACTAATTAAAAACCTCCTTATTTTTTGATAGTCAACCTACTTGAATAACTAGAACTACCCATGTCAGAAAACTATCGTTTTGAAACCCTACAAGTCCATGCTGGACAAGAACCTGCACCTGGTACTAATGCCCGCGCTGTACCAATTTATCAAACCACTTCCTACGTTTTTGATGATGCTGAACATGGAGCGCGGTTATTTGCTCTCCAGGAATTTGGTAACATTTATACCCGGATCATGAATCCGACAACGGATGTATTTGAAAAAAGAATTGCGGCTTTAGAGGGGGGTGTAGCAGCTTTAGCTACTGCAAGCGGTCAAGCAGCCCAATTTTTAGCCATTAGTACAATCGCTCAAGCAGGAGATAATATTGTTTCCACCAGTTTCCTCTATGGGGGAACTTATAACCAGTTCAAAGTTACTCTTCCACGATTGGGGATAAATGTCAAATTTGTGGAAGGAGATGATCCAGAAAATTTCCGTCAAGCAATTGATGAAAAAACCAAAGCCCTGTACGTTGAAACCATTGGTAATCCCCAGTTCAACATTCCCGATTTTGCCGCTTTAGCCCACATTGCCCATGAAAACGGCATTCCTTTAATTGTAGATAATACCTTCGGCGCTGGTGGTTATTTAGCTAGACCAATAGAACATGGTGCAGATATTGTTGTTGAATCTGCTACTAAGTGGATAGGTGGTCATGGTACATCCATTGGCGGCGTAATAGTAGATTCTGGTAAATTTGACTGGGGTAACGGTAAATTTCCCCTCTTTACCGAACCTTCCCCCGGTTATCATGGATTGAATTTTCAAGAAGTTTTTGGGAAAGGCAGTCAATTTGGTAACATTGCCTTTATTATTCGCGCCAGAGTCGAAGGATTACGAGATTTAGGAGCAGCACTGAGTCCATTTAATGCTTTTCTACTACTGCAAGGATTAGAAACCCTTTCCCTGCGTGTAGAACGTCATATCAACAATGCTTTAGAATTGGCCAAATGGTTAGAACAACAAGAGCAGGTAGCATGGGTTAATTATCCAGGACTTCCCAATCATCCATATCATGAACGCGCCAAAAAATATCTCCGACATGGCTTTGGAGGAGTTCTTAATTTTGGCATTAAAGGTGGATTAGAAGCAGGTAAAGCCTTTATTAGCAATGTGAAATTAGCCAGTCATTTAGCAAATGTTGGTGATGCAAAAACCCTTGTTATTAATCCTGCTTCTACAACTCATCAACAGCTAAGTGATAGTGAACAAATTTCGGCTGGTGTAACACCAGATTTAGTGCGGGTATCTGTGGGAATTGAACATATTGATGATATCAAAGAGGATTTTAAGCAAGCATTTCGGCAGGTTTTTAAGTAATAGCTAATTGGTAATGGAAAAATAACTAGACGTTGCTGATTGAGAATATAAATTAGTCTCACGCAAAGGCGCAAAGCCGCAAAGTTAGAATTACCAATTATCAATTACCAAAGGACTTTAAACCCTATTCCCTGTTTTATGAAATACTTAAACTTCATTTCGCCAAAAACCCAGTTTTATCAACTTTCAGAACCATTTCCATTAGAATCTGGTGAAGTATTAATTAATGTTCAGGTTGCTTATCGTACCTGGGGAAAATTAAACGCAAACGGCGATAATGGAGTCTTAATTTGTCACGCGCTTACTGGTTCTGCGGACGCTGACGACTGGTGGGGAGATTTGTTTGGTTCTGGGAAAGCCTTTGATCCTGATCAGGATTTTATCGTGTGCAGCAACATTTTAGGAAGTTGTTACGGTACAACTGGAGCAACTTCTATAAACCCAAATACAGGGAAGGTTTATGGTGCATCTTTTCCCAGAATTACAATTCGGGATATGGTTAATTTGCAAGCTGCACTATTAGAATATCTGGAAGTTAAATCTCTACGGTTAGCAATTGGTGGTTCGCTGGGTGGAATGCAAGTTTTAGAATGGGCTTTATTATATCCAGAAAAGGTGAGAGGGATCGCACCAATGGCATCACCTGGAAAACATTCAGCATGGTCTATTGGTTTAAGTGAAGCACAAAGACAGGCAATTTATACAGATCCAAATTGGCAAGGGGGAAACTATACAAGTGATGCACCTCCGAATCAAGGACTAGCAGTAGCACGAATGATGGCAATGATTACCTATCGTTATTGGGAGAGTTTTACAAATCGTTTTGGCAGACAGCAAAATGAATCTAATCAGTTTGCCATATCTAATTATTTACATTATCAAGGTCAAAAACTAATAGAACGTTTTGATGCTAATACTTATATTACATTAACTCATGCAATGGATAGTCATGATGTGGGATGGAATAGAAAAGATTATCAATCGGTTTTGCAAAGTATCAATCAACCAACTTTAATTATCTCCATTGATTCTGATGTTCTTTATCCTCCAGTAGAACAACAAGAATTAGTAGATTTAATTCCTCATGCTCAATTGGGTTTGCTCAAATCAATCCACGGACATGATGCTTTTTTAATTGATATGGAAGCATTGAATGAAATGGTGGTTTCTTTTAAGGAAGAATTGGAATTTTTTGTTTAATTTTTAATGACATTAGGGAGTTACACAATTATGGCTTTAATTAATCAAAGAGTAGATGTCCCGGTCATTGTGGATGAATCTAAATGTTTAGAAAAATGTGTTGCTTGTATTGAAGTTTGTCCTTTGGATGTGTTAGCAAAAAATCCAGAGACGGGAAAAGCTTATATGAAATATGATGAATGTTGGTTCTGTCTACCCTGTGAAAAAGAATGTCCAACAAATGCGATTACAGTCCACATTCCTTTCTTGTTGCGGTAGAGGTGCAGAAATGTTTACAGATACAGATTCAGATTTAAATCAATGGTTGGAAATGTTGCGATCGCCTGATGTGAGCGATCGCCTAGTTGCGGTAAAATCTCTACAGCATCTAGGAGAAGACGCAGCAGTTGACGCTTTAATTATCGCACTCGAAGACGAAAGCACCGCAGTACAAAAAATAGCCGTATCTGCACTTTGGGAACTTGCTAATCCCGTTGCTGTACCCGCTTTATTAAAAACTCTCGCTTCCCCAGATATAGAAGTTCGCACTGAAGCATTATCAGCATTAGGTGAATTAGTCACCACAGATCATTTATTGCTTTTATTGGATGCACTGAATCAAGAAAATATCAATCTCCAAATTAACATCTTAATCTTATTGCGGAAGATACATGATATTCAATCTTTACCTGCGGTGTTATCTTTTTTTGATTCCAAATATTCAGAACTCCGAGAAGCTGCTGTGACAACTTTACGTTATTTAAACCAAGTACAAATCTGTCCACCAGCTTTATCTTTAATTAATGATTCTGATGATAATGTCCGTCGTGCAACAGCATTAACTTTAGGACATTTAGTAGATCAAGAAATTGTCACATTATTGAGTCAATTATTAACTTCCGATCCTGATTGGCAAGTACGACGCAATGCAGCTAAATCTCTAGCAATTCACGCTAATTCAGAAGCAATTACAGCTTTGAAAATTGCTCTAGAAGATGAACATTGGCAAGTGCGAAAATTCACGCTTCAAGTATTACAAAAAATGCCAGATCAAAATTTATTGCCTGATTTGATTAAAGCACTAACAGACGAATATTCTGATGTCAGAAAAGAGGCAGCTATAGCACTTGGTAACTTAGAAAATGCTGATGCTTTAAATGCACTTCAACAAGCACTAGATGATCCTGATAGAGATGTTTCTATTTACGCGGAAAGAGCAATTAAAAAGATTGAAAATTTGGCTATTTAAAGATGTACAAATTTGCCCCTGCTTGGGAACAAGAAACAATAGTTTTTGGTGCTTCTCGACCTGGATATACTGATAATCAGGTATATGATTGGATTGAGTTTATGAAATTCCAAAATATCAGGCGAGTTTGCTGTTTACTTAGTGAAAAACAACTAGCTAATTATGCCCACCTTTTAGATAAATATCGGCAAGAATTTGGTAATAAAAAAATTTGTTGGACACCAATTGAAGATTTTTATTTATCTGATTTAGAAACACTCACAGAGAAAATTATACCTTTTTTGATCACAGCAAATCAACAAAATGAAAAAGTAGTTGTGCATTGTGCTGGTGGAATTGGCCGCACTGGACATATATTAGCAGCGTGGTTAGTTACTATGCGGGGATTTTCTAATCAAGATGCAATTTCTGCTGTTATAAGAACAGGAAGAAATCCTCATGAAGCTGTAATGTTAAATGAAAATCCATTACAAATTGCACGAGAATTAAATGTGCTGCTGAATAATTGTCGTCTAGCATTCTTAACTAATTGATGGATATTGCTGAATTTGTCTGAAAAATCAGCAATTTATCAACACTTTACCTTTGATAAAATAGGTGATTATCAAAATCATTGTAAAATTGCAACCGACCAGTTCCCACAACTAAATTATTCGTCTTTTCACCAGAGGAAATAACATGAACTCGAAATAGATAAATACCTTCACTGACGGGATTATAAAAAGGTTTTAAAGCAATAGTAATTGTTTGATTTGCAGAAATTGGTTTATCAAAAGTAGCAATGATAGTTTGTGGTTGAGTTGAACTTTTGGTTAGGGTAATACCTAGCTTTTCTTTTTGTCCATCTGCTTCTACAAAAGCAAAACTGTTTTTCTGATTGAATTTGATATTTTCTACACCTTCTATTTGTGTCAAAACAACTTGTTTTAATTGCCAATTAGCCAGAGATTCTGGTAATTTGATTGTAAAATAATAAGTTGCGTTCCAAGAACCTGTTTGATTGTAAGTTGTTTTGGCAGTCAATAATTTTGTTGCTGGTATTCCATAAGTAGCAGGTACAGATAACAAAAAGATTCCTGTACTAATAGCTAGGGTTTTACATAAAGTTTGAAAGCTGTTCATATTTTTGAATTGGATGTTTTAAATGGGTTTTTATATTGAATTACACTCTTTTAGTTTAGCAAGTGGAAGTCACTAATAATTACACATATTAGTTAATTTTAATCGTCCTAATTCCTATCTGATTAGGTGGATTAAATGAGAGGTTATATCGCAATACTGCTCACTTAACTAAATATACTTTAGGTTATGCGATCGCTACGCTTGCCCCAGGCACAGTATAATCCAAAAAAATTGTCAAGCCAACCTACAGAGCGATAAAATAATTCTATCAAAGGAGATGTAAATAAGTTGGAGACAGTGCAAATGCAAAATCCGTTTCCTGGTATGAATCCGTATTTAGAACAACCTGAATTATGGCATCAAGTACATAATCGTTTAATTGTCGCTATAGCTGATGATTTAACTCCTCAAATTGCCCCTCAATACAGGGTTTCTATTGAGGAGCGAGTTTACACAAGTGTGGATGATATTTTCCTAGTGGGAATTGCTGATGTAGCTGTTGCGAAAAGAAATAATAATGCAGAAACTGGGACAACTTTAACTACTACAAAACTAGCAGAACCTAGTAAAGTTAAAGTTCCCATGTATGAAGAAGTAATTGAGCGATTTTTGGAAGTGAAAGCCACACAAAGCCGGGAAGTAGTGACTGTAATTGAAATACTTTCTCCCAGAAATAAACGGTCTAAGGAAGGTAGAACAGTTTACGAAAATAAGAGACAGAAAATTTTAGCATCTGCTACTAATTTAGTGGAAATTGACCTATTGAGATTAGGTGAATCTTTGCCAATTATAGGAGCAAATAAAAGCGATTATCACATTTTAGTTAGCCGCAGTCATCAACGACCAGATGCAGACCTTTACAGTTTTGATTTACAAGATCCTATTCCTGTTTTTCCCGTTCCTTTGCGGTTAGGAGAAAATGAACCTGTGATTGATTTGCAGAAGTTGTTGAATGAAATCTATGAACGGGCTAGATTTGATTTAGCAATTGATTATTCACAAGTTCTAAAACCTGCTTTATCTTCTGAACAGGAAGGTTGGGTAAGGGAGATTTTGGAGAAAAATAGCAAATGAATTCTCAATTATCAACATTTCAAGTCAAGATCGTTAATATATGGCTAATGCTGGACACAGGTGCAACAGTTCAAGAGATTGGACAGGTAATTGCTCAAGTAGGGTGATTTTGTAGGGGCTAAAATCTATCCATAACAGTTGTTTGAACAGTGGTTCTAATTGCATAATTAACTCCCTAATAATCAAAATGAATTAAATTGAGTGTTGGGTTAACCAAGCTTCTAAATCAGCAACACTAGAAAAGTCTAATAACGCCTCTCCTAAATTTTCTAACTGTTCAATTGATAATCTTGTAATTCGCTCGATTAATAACGAATCAATTTCCCCAATCCGACGATGTAGTAGACGCAGTATTAAGTTTTTTTCTCCTTCTTGTCTTCCTTCTTCTTTAGCTTGTTCTCTATTTCTTTGATAAAGTGGTTCTAGTCGCATAATTAACTCCCTATCATCTGTTTCTAGTTCTTGATTTACTCTCAAATTTTCGCGCAAGTTGTAAACTAATTCCAGGGTGGCTTTTTGGTATGGATGATCTAATGGTAACGCTTGCAACTCGATAATTGCTTGTGATTGTACGCTTCCCCTACCCAAAAGCCTCAACCATAAAGTCTCTGGTGTTTGTGGTAGTTGGTGTATCGCCACAATTGCTGTTCGCAAGGCATCTGCTAAAAAATGTACCCCCGATAACCAACCTTCTTTTTGGATAGTTCCAAAGCTAGATAAACGAGTTTCCGATATGGTGGGGGTTAAAATCCACAATTTAGGAATTTCTGACTCCTGAAGTTTGATTTTATTGGCTTTGGCTTCTCGTCGCAATGAAGCCTTGACTTCTAATAATTTGAGAATACAGTCGCAGATTTCATCGCTAGAAGCTGGATTGCGGTATGGTTCTATTATTGCAGGATTTTCGGCAAGTCTTCCTAGTAACCCCAGTATTTGTAATTTAGAAGTTTGTTGTTTAGCAGGTGTGAATAAAACATCTATTTCTTTAATCTCTCCTGAGACTTTTTCTGATGCTTTGACTTCTCCGTAATCTTTTAATAATTCTTCTAGATAGTCTTTGGCGAATTTATCATGTATAAAGCGCGTCATTAAATTTTAATTTTGAGTAAAATCTGGGAAATAATTTGGACTTTTATTATATAGCAGTTAGGAATTTTCAGTAAGAGGATGGTTTAAAATTTTTGGTGTTGTATTCAATACTTTGAGATTCCCGACTTCTTTGAATGATCTTCATTATTTACAAAAAATTTAATTAAGAAGTCGGGGATCTTTCGTACCTGGCTTAACTTATATTCATTATTTGTTAATTTTTCTGATTAGCTCCATAGTATCTTGATAGTCTGTTTCCTTACCTTCTTTTTTATATATATTTGCGGCTGTTTGGAAATCTTTAATTGCACCCTGCTTATCTCCTAATTTAGAACGGATCAATCCCCGGTCGATGTAGGCATCTACATAATTGGGATTAAACTTGATAGCTAGGTTGTAATCATCAATTGCACCCTGCTTATCTCCTAATTGATAACGGATCAATCCCCGGTCGCAGTAGGCATTTGCATAGTTAGGATTAATCTTGAGGGCTTGGTTGAAATCTTCTATTGCTCCTTGTTCATCTCCTAAATTAGAACGGGCAACTCCTCGGCTGTAGTAAGCTAAGGCCAAGTTAGGATCAATCTTAATAGCCTGATTGTAATCATCAATTGCACCCTGCTTATTTTCTAATTTATCACGGACAAATCCCCGATTCATGTAGGCATTTGCATAGTTAGGATTAATCTTGAGGGCTTGGTTGAAATCTTTTATTGCACCTCGCTTATTTCCTAAATCATAACGGGCAACTCCTCGGTTGTAGTAGGCTGCGGCAAAGTTAGGATCAATCTTAATAGCCTGAGTGTAATCATCAATTGCACCCTGCTTATCTCCTAAATCAGCACGGATATTTCCCCGGTTGAAGTAGGCATAGGAATTGTTAGGATTAATCTTGAGGGCTTGGTTGAAATCTTCTATTGCTCCTTGCTTATCTCCTAAATCAGCATGGGCATTTCCCCGGTTGTTGTAAGCTGAGTCAAAGTTAGGCTCAATCTTAATAGCGTGAGTGTAATCTTCTATTGCTCCTTGCTTATCTTCTAAATCATAACGGAAAATTCCCCGGTTGTTGTAGGCTTCGGAATAGTTAGGATCAATCTTTATAGCCTGAGTCAAATCCTCAATTCCACCCTGCTTATCTCCTAAATCAGAACGGGTATTTCCCCGGCTGTAGTAAGCTTTGGAATAGTTAGGATCAATCTTTATAGCCTGAGTCAAATCCTCAATTCCACCCTGCTTATCTCCTAAATAATAACGGGCTGTTGCTCTGTAAAAATAAGCATCTTCATTATTGGGTTTCAGTTGCAATACTTGAGTATAATAAGCAATAGCATTTTGATAATCTTCTTTCTCAAGACACTCATAACCCAAGCGCATATATTCGTCAGCTTCAGAAGATATCAAACTTTCTAAATAGCTGCGTAAACCCCCAGCATAAAGCAATTCATCTATTCCCACCAAGGCTTTACCAGCAGCCGATTTAATCATATTTGTTGGTAAAAATCCCGCCAAAATCAGATTGTATTCAGCCTGAGCCTCGCTGACTTCTTCTTGAATTAAAATACAAACTAGAACTGCATTTTTTTCAATTTCTTCTTGACTAATTGACCATTGAATTTTATCAAAATTGCCATTACGGGCTTTAACCTGAATACCAATTGATGAGTCAGAAGTTAAGGTAAAATCAACTTTTCCATCACCACCAACGCGCTTTTCATAGTCAACTTCCGTGACAAAATCAGCCAAACGGGATTTAACAACTTCCTCACCCAGTTTCCCCTTCATGTTGTTGATAAAGTAATTTTGGGGATCATTTGGTTTATACTTCTTGATCATCTCCCAGCAAAAATTCCGTAATGGCTTTGATCTCTCATCAGAAATGACAGTTAATTCACTGTGCTGGCCTTTTTCATCACAATGGAGTAAGTAAGTCGGCGGGAAAATTTATAACCATGTAACAAAATGTAAATTCAATCAATGCCTTATCAATAGGTCATTTAACGGGGTTTACAAAACTCAACATACATCGGTTTTATCGTGCCGACTTACTTAATTTAGCAGATTTAAGTCTTTGAATAAAATCAGTCTGTTGTGCCTTGAGTGGTGTTGTCCAGTCCATATTGGTTTAAATTTACTCTAGCGATATTTTTAAATAGAATGTTAATGGGAAAATTTAAGCTTAACACCTCAAGAGATCGGACAGGTAATTGCTCAAGTAGGGTAATTTTGTAAGGGCTAACATCTATCTACAATAATAGTATAGCGATCGCTCTATTTAAATTAAGTAGACGCTGAAAGTACAATAAAATTATCCTTCATTTAAACCCCATTATGGTTATCCCAGAACTCGAACAACAACTGCTTCAGCTTTCGCATAACGATAAACTGTATATTATTCAACTCCTTGCCCAAAGCTTAACTACAAGCAATACCAACTCAGAACAACCTACTAAAATCTCAGAATTTTTCCGTCAATCCCCCCTAGCTGAACTCACTGAAGAACTCGACTTGAACCGCGATCGCAGCCTACCCCGCGATACCTTTACCCCATGACCTACCTCCTTGATACTTGTCTAATTTCTGAACTTGTTGCCAAACAACCAAATCAAAAAGTTTTAGATTGGGTAGATGCCCAAGTTCCAGAAACACTTTACCTCAGTGTAATTACTGTTGGCGAAATCGCTAAAGGCATCTGCAAACTTACTCCATCTAAGAGAAAAGACTCTCTCACAACTTGGCTAAACGAAACCCTACCCAATCGCTTTGAACACAGAATCTTAACTGTAGATGTTTCAACAATGGTCTTATGGGGAAATTTGGTTGCGTCACTTGAACAGAATGGCCGACCTCTACCCGCTATGGATTCTCTCATTGCAGCGATCGCACTTCAACACTCTCTATCACTTGTCACTCGTAACGAAAATGATTTTGCTGGTACTGGGGTTGTCATCATTAATCCTTGGTCTTGACTTTTAGAAAAAATATGCCAAACTAATATTTAGGCAATCTAAATATTTGAAAAAGGAAGTGTCTCCCAATCGTGAGTAAACAAAGGGGAAGCGTAGACTCTTCGTTAAAATCTGCACAAGTTTCGCCATCAGTGATATTGCAAACCCTGGAACTGACGCGACGCTTTGACAACTTCACCGCCGTTGATGGCTTAAATATATCCGTAACATCGGGAGAAGTTTTCGGTTTACTCGGTCCTAACGGTGCTGGTAAAAGCACAGTAATTAAAATGTTAACCACCTTGCTACCAGTCAGTAGCGGAAAAGCATACTTAGCTGGTTATGATGTGACTCGTCAACCTGATGCTGTGAGAAGGGTGATAGGTTATGTACCTCAAGCTTTATCAGCAGATGGAACTTTGACGGGTTATGAAAACCTCTTAATATTTGCCAAGTTATACGATCTACCGACTCGAAGACGACAACAGCAAATTAAGGATGTGTTGGAATTTATGGGTTTGGAGGATGCAGCACATCGCTTAGTGAGGAATTACTCTGGGGGGATGATTCGTAAATTAGAAATTGCCCAGGCTATTTTACATCAACCGCAGATTTTATTTTTGGATGAGCCGACAGTGGGATTAGATCCTGTAGCGCGATCGCAAGTATGGCAGTTAATGGAACAATTGCGAATTGAGTACGGTACAACCATCTTTTTAACTACCCACTTTTTAGAAGAAGCAGATACTCTGTGTCATCGAGTAGTAATTATGAATCAAGGTAAAGAAATTATCACTGGTTCACCATCAGAATTAAAAGCAGCGATCGCAAAACCAGATGCAACTTTAGATGATGTATTCATCCACTACGCAGGAAATCAATTAGTATCAGGAGTGAGTTACAGTGAAACTGCAAGAACCAGACGTACCTCTCAACGGTTGGGCTGAACCCAGATATAATCGCCCTAAAGGGATTTTTTCTGGCATCAAAGAACTATTTACCAAAACCCTAGTAATTACTGAGTTAGAGGTAAGAAAACTCCGTCATGACCCCAGTGATTTAGTGATCAGGGCTGTACAACCGGCTTTATGGCTGATCATTTTTGGACAAGTATTTACTCGCACTCGTGCTATCCCTACAGGTAATATACCTTACCTGGATTTTATGACTCCGGGTATTTTGGCTCAAAGTGCCTTATTTGTCGCTATTTTTACCGGGGGGATGACATTAATTTGGGAACGTGATTTAGGGGTTGTCCACAAGTTCCTAGCTGCACCCATCCCCCGCGCTGCAATTGTTTTAGGTAAAGGTGTGGCTTCTGGTGTACGTTGCTTTTCCCAAGTAGTGTTTATTTACCTTTTAGCTTTGTTTTTAGGCGTACACCTCAATCACAATCCTATAGCTTTTTTGCAAGTTGTGTTAATTGTGTTTTTGGGAGCAGGTTGTTTTTGCACTTTTTCACTAATTATCGGCTGTTTGGTGAAATCGCGGGAAAGATTTACGGGAATAGGACAATTAATTACAATGCCGTTGTTTTTTGCTAGTAATGCGATCTATCCTATTTCATTGATGCCAGGTTGGTTAAAGGTCATTTCTCACATTAATCCTTTGACTTATGAGGTGGATGCTTTACGCGGTGCGATGCTGGCCAATGGCTCAAGTATTTATGGGTTCGGGTTAGATTGTACAATTCTCTTGCTAACATTAATAGGTTTAACCTACATCTGTGGCCGACTTTATCCACGGGTGGTAATGTAATCTGGAGAAAAACGGTCTTATGAGTTTGGATAAACCCTCTGAAGAATGTGCCGCTAGGGTGATGGAAACAGTCCCCTTATTGATGCGGTTTATCCGAGCCGAAATGCGATCGCACAGTTCTGACTCTTTATCCATACCACAATTGCGATCGCTCGCTTTTCTGAATCGCAATCCTGGTGCTTCCTTGTCTGAGGTAGCAGATCATTTAGGTGTCACCTGTGCTACAGCATCCACAACTATAGAAAAATTAGTCCAACGAAATCTGGTGCAACGTACAGATAATCCTCAAGAACGACGGCGAGTAGTCCTAAATTTGACGAGAGAGGGAAAATTGCTTTTAGAACAATCCCAGGAAAAAACTCGCGGGGAAATTGCGGAAATTATAGAGAGTTTAACACCAGAACAAGTATCAAAAATTGAAGAAGGGTTAAGTCTACTAAAAAATGTCTTCGAGCAAACAGAAACAAATCCCCCCTAATACTAAAGCTGCACACGATCCTTTTGCAGCCATGAGATTTCGAGATTATCGGCTATTTACTATTGGGCGTGTTCTCTTGTTTACAGGGGGACAAATGCAAACGGTGGCCATTGGTTGGGAACTTTATGAGCGCACCCATTCCCCTTTGGCTTTAGGTGGAGTGGGATTAGCCCAAGTAACACCAATGATATTACTAACATTAATAGCCGGTCATGTTGCTGACAAGTATAATCGCCAACGCACTACTTTACTAGCAATTTTCCTGCTGGCTGTTTGTTCACTGGGTTTAGGAGTGATTTCCTACACCAAAGGGGCAATTTTCCTAGTTTATGCCTGTTTAGTGTTAATGGGTGTAGCAAGGGCATTTCTCAAACCTGCCAGTGATGCTTTAATGTGGCAGTTGATACCAACTAATGTGTTTGCTAATGCCGCGACTTGGGTAAGTAGTAGCTTTCAGTTAGCATCAGTGATTGGTCCAGCGTTGGGAGGATTTGCCATTGCTATTTTCAAGAGTGCCACCCCGGTTTATATAGTAGCTGCGATCGCCTCACTATTATGTTTAGCCTCAGTTGCAGCTATTAAACCTCAAAAAACCAACTTTGCCAAAGAACCAATATCTTTAAAATCCTTAGCTGCCGGGGCTGAGTTTGTTTGGAATAATCAAATTATTCTGGCTGCTATTACCTTAGATTTATTTGCAGTTTTATTTGGTGGTGCAGTGGCATTATTACCCGTCTATGCCAAAGATATTTTGCAAGTTGGGCCAGTGGAACTAGGCTATTTACAAGCAGCACCATCCATAGGTGCATTAATTATGGCAGCCTTGTTAGTATATTTACCACCTATCTGCAAAGCTGGACCAGCATTACTGTGGTCAGTTGTCGGGTTTGGGGTTGTAACAATTATCTTTGGTTTATCTCGTTGGGTGTGGTTGTCGTTGTTAATGTTGGCATTAAGTGGGGCGTTAGATAGTATTAGTGTGGTGATTCGTCATACTTTGGTACAGATTAAAACTCCTGACCATTTACGGGGTCGAGTTGCGGCTATTAACAGTGTGTTTATTAGTGCTTCTAATGAGTTGGGGGGTTTTGAATCTGGTGCAGTTGCGGCTTTATTTGGGCCTGTTTTCTCTGTGGTTAGCGGGGGAATAGGTACAATTTTGGTGGTAGTTGCTACGGCGTTGATTTGGCCGGAGATACGCAAGTTGGGGGCGTTGCATGAGGATTTATAGGGGAAATAGTCTCACGCAAAGACGCAGAGAGGAAGAAATCTAGACACAAAAATAGTAATCTACATAGCTGCTCACAAATTTAGTCTATTTCAACGAACTTTGGCTCTTAGCCTGTAACTTGATATGGGCTGTTTATGTCGAGAATGATTTCAGATTTCAGGATGATAAGTTATCCAAATCTAGCGGATCACTCTCAACATATTCCTTTGCTGTCATGTCTTCCAAAGATACTACCAAGCCATCTACAGATTGAAAACGGCCGGATGGTGGAATTAATTTCAACCAATTTTCACAAAGTTGATCCCATCTTATATCTTGAAACTGAACTTGTTCTTCATCACGGATAAACAAAAAAGTTAGGTTGATTGCAGTGTCATTCCAAGAAGGTTCTGCATATACTCTAATTTCACGTAAAGCACGAAGAGCTTCACCTTCAGGGCTAGATTTATCATGCTTATCTTGCATTCGTATTTGCAACTTTTTAGAAAATTGATTGAAGTCATCAGGAAAAGCAAATCTAGCTCGCTTCCGGGCTAATGCTTGCCCTAATGCCCTAATCTCTTGATCATTTTGGCATCCAGACTTGCGCTCCCATTCTGCAACAACGGCTTTCTCCACTGTCATCACACGATCAAGATCAGCCACTAGATTCAGTTCTGCTACTCCTGGAATATAAGCATATTGAGGTCGTCTATTTCGTTGAATTTGATATAATTGTTCTTCATCAACCTCCACCAAAGGAACTACTTCAACAAACGGACGAGTGCCACAAGTACGCACAAGATCGCAAGTTTGCGTAACCACTACAAAACCCCTGACTTCTGACTCAGCAAGATCAGTCTCCTCTTGTGCTACACCAGTAGATTCTTGTGTCAGAGGACGCTGAGGGTGAAAACGTTGTACAAACCAATGTTCGCCAAGCACATAATCACCTTGCTGCCATTCTTGAAGAGCAGCATCCACTTCCTTAATCAAAACATCAAGCTCATTGTCCACTACCGTGTTTGCGGCTCCTTACCGCTCTAGCAGGTTTGGATCGTCCAACTTCACGATGGATAGGCTCTTGTAGAGCATCAACTAGATCAGCCGGATTGGGTGGTCTAAGTGACGCACGTGCATCCTCAGACAAGGGAGCTAACTGTGGTCTTTCAGGAGCATTACCATAACCAATAATTCGTTTTACCTCTTCATATTCATCAGCTACCAAGAGATCAAAAGGAAGTTGACTATCACTACCAGGAGTTAATAAAAGACTACGATTAAGACTGGCACTTCCCCGATTAATATACTGAACAGTAGCCAAAAGGCGATTAAGCTTCTCCTCATTAAAACGAGATAATGGCTGGCCACTTGCCCAAAAGTGAATACTTCTACGTGAAACATTAAAAAGCCTAGCAAGTTGATCCCAGGTCAATCCACTTAACTTTCTCAGTTGGTTAAGAGCAATTCGTGTTGTTTCCGCAGAATTAGTTGATGGAAAAGTCAACCCACTCGTTGTCATCTCCAAAGTAGGCAATAAATTTCGATCAAATGTTGCTGTCGTACTTGCTGTAATAGGAATAGTTGAAAAAATTTTATATATAATAGTGGGGCGGTAATTATGCTGAGGACGCATTGAGCCACGGGCAGAAGTACCCGATAACTGCTTAGGTTTTATATCTAAAAGAGAAGTCATGGTTCACCTCCAAAATGCTGCAAAAATTCATCAGTTACTGCCCATCTGAAAAAAGTATAAATTCTTTCAGCAAAACGCTGTGCTTCATTCAGAAGTTCTTCAACATCAAAATCTCGTTGTTTTGAAAGAGACATATCTAAATCAAGTATCCAGCTAGGTTCATCAACTGGTTCAATTGCATCTGGATCAAAAGTTCCATTAGGAGGAATTAACCCCCAACGCGCAATTATCTGGTCTTCTCCCCCAGGTAAACTAAACAAAGATTCATTGATACTCTGATGAATATATTCTCCAAAGTCTAATGCTACAATACCTGTAATTTCTGAGCGTACAAGCTTAGATATATCATTTACTGCTTGTCCAACGAGCCGATCAATATATCTCACACCGAATCGTTGAACAATTTTAGGTTTAATGTGTTCATTAAGTGCTATTAGCAAGTTTTCTAACCGTGCTATAAAATCACTACGACTTGTATAAGCAGTTGTTTCAAGTGCTACGAAGTCAGGTGATAGTGATAAGCGCCAATTACCTTGAGCATCTACAAATCTCCAAGTTACTTGTTCAGACTGCGTAACACCTTGAGAACCAAAAACTAAGCTGCGGGTCTGCTCTTGTTGTAATATTGGATACTTATCTCTAATAGCTTCTTGAAATCCTCCTATAAAGCTTTTATTTTCAATTGACGTAATCAGAGGAAAGCGTATTTGTGCAATAACACGAACTAGAGGTGCTTTTTTTAAAGACACCTCGTTTGGCGGTTGTGCAATAAGTGGATTGATTATGGCCACTGCTCTCCATCCTTTGTTCGTTGGTTTTCAGGAAACTGTGTATGCTCCGAAAGCAGGAAATACTGCCTTTAGTCTTGTGAATCAATAATAGAGCAAAAGTGTGAAGTATAGTGTGAAGTTTAAACAAAATTTATCTAAGACAGAATCCTGTCACTAAACCCAACATTATAAGGTGTATATGATAGCAGGTAATATCTAGCAATCTGATCTACGTATATAAAATTTGAAGGTTATCTATTAAGCGATTACACCGTATAAATAAATGTTCCCAAATTTTACAGCAGTAAAGGCCAGGATAACTTCCTGGCTGATGGAAGAGAGGCTGAAATAATCACCTTTCGACTGAAAATCCCTAACTACCCCACCGCTACCGGAACTTTATAATAAACCGGCTCATTCCCTACTTTCCATTTAATATTACAACCAATACTCGGCTTTTGCTCCCAAGTAATTACCTCATCAGCTAAAACATAATTAATTGCTTTCCGCAAATCTTGTCCGGTTACAGGTAAACCATTTTTCGGACGACTATCATCTAATTGTCCTCGATAAGCCAGCTTTCTGTTTCTATCAAATACAAAAAAGTCAGGAGTACAAGCTGCAAAAAAATCTTTAGCCGCTTTTTGACTTTCATCATAAAGCAAAGGATATGATAAATCTATTTCTTGGGCAAACTCTTTAAGTAATTCTGGTGCATCATCAGGATGAGTATTAATATCATTAGAACTAATTGCTAAAATACCCACATTTTTATTTTTGTAATCTTTTCCTAACTTGGCTAATTCTAATTTGATATGCTGTACAAAAGGACAATGACGACTCAGAAAGATCACAACTAAGACTTTTTTATCAGCAAAATCTGCCAATAAAATCGTTTTCCCTGAAACCACATCTGGGAGATTAAATTTAGGTGCTAAAGTTCCCAAAGGTAACATTGTCGAAGGTGTTAAAGCCATAAAATCCAATTCCTTAAATTATCAAATTCATGATCAAAATGGTGCGTTACATTTTGCGGTAACACACCCTACAATTAGCCTGTGATTAAGCTGCTACAAGATTGGGAATATATGCCGAAGAATCGCCTTTAATGGCTTGACTATACTTACCGTCAATCCCTAAAGGAAGATCACCAGCAATGGTTACACGCTGCACGCGACGGGGTTCATTACCGTAGTCGGCGATCGCATAATGTTGAGTAGCGCGGTTATCCCAAAATGCCACATCTCCAACTTGCCAACGCCAAGTGTTCTCAGGTCGTGTAATATAAGATTGCAATAAGCGCAGAATATCGGCTGATTCAGTGGGAGATAAACCGCGAATTTGACGCACAAAACCACCAATAAACAAACCCTTTTCCCCAGATTCAGGATGAATTCTCACCACTGGATGCAAGGTTTCATACACTGTTGAAGTAAACACATCCCGATAAGATTTCACTTCTTCAGGTATATCAAAGGCTGTGGCATAATCATAAGCGTTGCTATCTATGTACAGCCCAAAGTTTATCCGCTAAATTCCGCAAATGCTCCGGTAAATCTTGGTATGCAGTCACCGAATTTGCCCAAATAGTATCCCCTCCCGCTGGCGGAATTACCAATGCTCTCAAGACCGAGCCAAGGGGCGGACGATCTACAAATGTAACATCGGTGTGCCAGCTATTAGCACGGGCAACGGTACGGCTGTAATCTAAATCTAATACTTCTGGATGTCCAGGAAGTGATGGAACTGTGGGATGTGCAGTAGTGATTTCACCAAAACGACGCGCAAAATTTACTTGTCCATCGGCATCAAGTTCTTGGTTACGGAAGAAGATAACTTTATATTCAACTAGGGCTTTTCTAATTTCGCTGATGATTTCATCACTGAGGTTTTCAGCTAAATTAACACCTTTAATTTTTGCCCCGATGCGTCCAGCAATGGGTTTGATTTCTATGTTTTGATAACTCATAAATTTGTCTTCTCAATTTAGGAATAGTTGAATGCAGCGTTTGACTAAGCAGCGACAGGAACAGGAGCAGCAAATTTAGCATATCGCTCAATATAGAACTCTTTAGAATGAGCGATCGCCTGAACAGATTCACGTTCTTTGAGCGCGTGTTTCCACTGTTTCAAACGAGTAAATTCAGCAGGGATACCAAAGCCACGATAATGTTTAAGAGCAGGCCATCTTTCAAACCAGGGGAAAAAGGTAAAATCAACTAAACTGATAGATTCACCAAACCAGTAGGGACCATCTCCAGAAAGTTTTCCTAAACCTTCATTTTCAATAAATTCTAGATGTTTGTAGAGTTCTTGTTTAGCTTCTTCTTGTTTTTGGAAATCTGGACTGCGTAACAGTGTAGAAAAAGCGGGAACTAATCTAGTATTAGCAAAATCTATCCAAATCCGAGCTTGAGCTTTAGCAATGGGGTTACTAGGTAAAAGCGGTGGGTTAGGAAATACTTCATCCAGATATTCATTAATAACTGCTGATTCCCAAATCCGATTTTCTCCATGAGTAATTGCAGGTACTTTTCCATAAGGAGAAACTTTTGTAAAACCTTCTGGTTTATTCTGTAAATCAATTTCAATCAAATCAAAATCAATACCCTTTTCTTGAAGTACCAAGCGGGTACGGTGAGCATAAGGACAAACAACCGCACTATAAATCTTAATGTCAGCCATGTTTAAATTCCTTAGTAAATGAGGATTTGTGCTTGGGGAATTTGTTTACATCAAAAACCCAAATCTTAAATAGTCAGTAGCTAATTGATTTATGCTCACTAGCTTTCACCCCTTGACTCAATAGTTACTTCCAATATCGAGATCAGCGCAGACATAACTATTGCCAGTTATCTGTGCATCACCCTTGACGGGTTTGAATAATTTATGGACGGCTTGAGACAAAATAGAAACTACAGTTTATTGACCGAGTTACTGGTGATTGTTTTAGTAGTATTACATGACCAGAAAGAAAATTCAAGTGGTTTGACAAAAAATCTGTGTTTCACTAAATTTATGGCTTAAGAATGATTAGTATATCTAAATAATTATTGAGCTATACTTCAGAGGAAGAGGTGAAATCAAGAACCATGAATAAAAATACTGATATTACTGGTTTTCATGCACATATTTATTTTGATACCGTCAATCGTCAAGCTGCTGCTCGTGTAAGAGAAGGTTTAGGTGCTAAATTTGATGTAAGATTGGGACGCTGGCATGAACAGCCTGTAGGACCACACCCAAAATCAATGTATCAAGTAGCTTTTTTACCACATCAGTTTGGTGAAGTTGTGCCTTGGTTAATGGTTAATAGAGAAGGTTTAGATATTTTGGTTCACCCAGAAACGGGAGATGATGTCAAAGATCATACAGATAATTCTCTGTGGTTAGGGGAGAAGCTACAGTTGAATATTGAGTTTCTACAAAGGTTAAAAACTATTTAAACTTACCAAAATGCTTTCTCGTACAGTCCTTTTTGACCTAGATGGAACTCTCACTGATCCTAAAGCTGGAATTACTGGCTGTATTCAGTATGCTTTATCGGAACTTGGTTATCAACCACCAGATGCTAATGAGTTGCTTTGGTGTATTGGACCACCACTAAAAAGCAGTTTTTCCCAGTTATTGCAAACCTCTGATGACACATTGCTGGAGGAGGCAATTTTACTAAGTAAGTCGGCACGATAAAACCGATGTATGTTGAGTTTTGTAAACCCCGTTAAATGACCTATTGATAAGGCATTGATTGAATTTACATTTTGTTACATGGTTATAAATTTTCCCGCCGACTTACTTATATCGTAGTCGCTTTTCTACGATTGGGTTATTTGAAAACTCCCTTTATCCGCAAATTCCCGAAACCCTAAAAATTATTCGTGCTGCTGGTTATCAGACTTTTGTAGCGACTTCCAAACCTCAGATTTATGCTACACGCATTATTGAATATTTTGATTTAGCACCTTTGTTTGATGGTGTTTATGGTAGTGAATTAGATGGTAATAGAAGTGTGAAAGGTGATTTAATTTCCTACATTATAGAGAGGGAAAGTCTTTTAGCTTCTACTGTAGTTATGGTAGGCGATCGCTCTCATGATATCATCGGGGCTAAGAAAAATAATATTGCTTCCATTGGTGTAACTTATGGCTATGGAAGTAGGGAAGAATTGGAAACTCACAAAGCTGATTTAATTGCTGATTTTCCAGATGAGATTCCTACATTACTAACGTAGGGTACGTTGCGCGTTGCGACAATACATCACATTATATTACAAGTATAACTTTATATGCTACAATAAGCTAAAAATTTAGGGAAAACCATAATGAGACAAGAAATTAATCTAGCTGGCAAGGATATAATTGTTTATACAAGTAAAGGTGGAAAAAGATATAACAACAATGATCTTTGCCAATTTCTTAGGAAGTTTAAATTGTTTGAATCTTTAGCTTTTATTGGACAACTATCATACCAATTAATTAAAAATAATAAACACAAACTGGTAATACAAGGAGTGCCTATTTATGACAGTATTTTAGCCTATATTGCTATGCGTTTAATTGAAAATTCTAATGACTATCGTAGTAAAAATATGTCAATAGATGACTTTTTAAAATCTATTGATATGTACTTAGGGATTCCAGATCCAGCAGAAATTAATAATCAAAACATCGAAGGTTGTTTAATAAGATTTGGCTCGTCTCAATTCGATTATGATCGAGAAGCGCGTCACTTACTCCCACGTACTCTAATTATGTACAGGGACTTATGGAATACAGCTTTGAATGCTAATCAAGTTGATATAAATAATGCTCTACAGAAGATTTGTGGTTTAAGCTTAAAAGAAATATTAATTTTTGGGTTTGTTTTCTCATTGAAATCTGACAAAGGGTTCTTCCGTATTTATGATGAGGGGGAGAAATGTCCTAACAATTTAACAGATATTTTTACAAGCGAATTTTCCAAATCAGCTTGCAAATCTAAGTAATGTTCAATCCCTACTGACAACCTGACTAAATTATCCTTAATACCCCGTTTAAGTCTTTCTTTTTCTGGAAGTGAACCATGAGTCATTTTGGCAGGATAGCAAAGAAGTGATTCAACTCCACCCAAACTTTCAGCTAAAACAAATAACTGTAACCGAGAGGCAAATTTTTCTACTTCATCAAAACCACCTTTTAATTCCAAACTAATCATCCCCCCAAAGCCAGACATTTGTGATTTTGCTAAGTGATATTGTTCATGACTGGGTAAACCTGGATAATAAATCCGTTCAACTTTGGGATGTTGTTCTAAAAATTTCGCTAAAAACAAAGCGTTTTTCTCATGTTCGCGCATTCTTACCGCTAAGGTTTTAATTCCGCGCAATACTAACCAACTATCAAAGGGACTAGGAACAGCACCAATAGCATTTTGATAAAACTTGAGTTGCTGATATAGTTCCTCGTTAGAAGTAACAACTGCACCACCAATAATATCGCTATGTCCACCAAGATATTTAGTTGTACTATGAACAACAATATCAGCACCTAAATTTAAAGGTTGTTGAAAATAGGGACTAGCGAAAGTATTATCAACTACTAAAATTAGATTGTGTGCATGGGCAAGTTTTGCTAATGCGGCAATATCAATAATTTTCAGCAGGGGATTTGTTGGCGTTTCAATCCAAATCAACTTAGTATTAGGTTGAATCGCTGTTTCAAAATCATTGATCTGATCAATATCAACATAAGTAGTTGTCACACCCCAATTTTTCACTACCTTTTCTAACAGCCGATAAGTCCCACCATACAAATCATCCCCAGCGATAATATGATCACCTGTTTTCAGCAAACTTAAAATAGTCGTAGTTGCTGCTAAACCAGAAGCAAAAGCTAAACCAAATTTACCATTTTCTAAAGCCGCTAAAGCATCTTCTAAAGCTTGACGGGTGGGGTTGCCTGTGCGCGAATATTCATAACCTTTGTGTTGTCCAATTGCTTCTTGCTGATAGGTAGAAGTTAAATAAATCGGCACAATTACAGCACCAGTTTGGGGATCTGGTTTTTGTCCTTCGTGAATAGCTTTAGTTTCAAATTCCATTATGTTCTCTGTTCTCTGATTGAGTTTGACTAATCCAATATTTAATTAAATCGGCTCTAGTGATTAAACCAATGGGGATATCACCACTGGTAATGATAATTCCTGTTGTTCCCGATAATAAAACTCGGTAAGCTTCAGAAATATCAACTTCTTCATCAAGTAACGGCAAAGGTTTACCCATAACTGCGGAAACTTCTTGATTAGAAAAGTTAATCCCGTCATAGAGGCATTTCATCAAAGATGCTTCATTCAAACTTCCTAAAACTTGATGATGATCAATTACAGGTAATTGAGAAATATTGAGTTTTTGCAGTAAATTTGTAGCTGTGCTTAAGGTATCACGAGGACTAACGGCAACAATTGAAGGAAAATCTGTTTTTTGTGAGAGAATTTCCCCAACTTTAATAGTTCTCGCTTTTGTTCCTTCCCAAAAACCATTTTCCTGCATCCAGGTATCAGCATAAATTTTATTGATGTAGTTTCTACCTGTGTCTGGTAACAGTGCCACAATGTATTTTGGTTCTGTTAATCTGGCAGCATATTTGAGGGCTGCGGCTACTGCTGTTCCACAAGAACCACCTGCTAACAAACCTTCTTCCCGTGCTAAGAGACGCGCCATATTAAATGATTCTTTATCGCTGACACGCACCATTTCATCAACTAATTGGCGATTAAAGGTTTTGGGAATAAAATCTTCACCGATGCCTTCAACTTTGTAGGATTTGGGGCTATCTCCTGATAAAATTGAACCTTCAGGATCTGCACCAACAATAATAATATTGGGGTTTTGTTCTTTGAGATATTTGGCTACTCCAGAAATTGTTCCACCTGTTCCCATGCCGGCGACAAAAACATCAATTTTCCCTTCACTATCTGTCCAAATTTCTGGACCGGTAGTTAAATAATGTGCGAGGGGATTATTGGGGTTTTCAAATTGATTTGGTCTGTATGCACCGGGAATTTCTTTAGCGAGTCTTTCTGCTACACCGTTATAACTTTCGGGTGAGTCAGGAGGTACTGATGTTGGTGTAACTACGACTTCTGCACCGTAAGCTTTGAGTAAATTGATTTTATCTTGACTCATTTTATCAGGCATGACAAAGATGCAACGATATTTTTTGACAGCAGCTATCAGTGCGAGTCCAACTCCTGTATTTCCGGCAGTAGCTTCGATGATAGTTCCACCTGGTTGTAAAAGTCCGGCTGTTTCTGCGGCTTCCACCATAGCTAAAGCAATTCTATCTTTGGTACTGCCACCAGGGTTGAGATATTCGACTTTGGCGTAAATGGTGGAGGAGATGTTTTTGGTGATGGAATTGAGTTTGACTAATGGAGTTCTAGCGATCGCTTGTAAGATGTGATCATAAGTTGCCATATTACCTCTTTATGACTGAGTGAGGTTGGTTTTTATGGGTTTTTCATGGTTGAATGTTGTGGATAGAATCGTCAACAGCACTGAAACAAAGACAGATAAGAATAGGCGATACTAATAAAGTACACTAAATTCATAGGGTTAATGTAGTATACCCAATTTTAAGTTTAGGAATACAAGTTTTAAACTAAAAATTGATAACAATATTTGTTACAAAATTTAATACTTTCTCTAGTTGGCAAAGCTATTTCCACTTATTTACTAAGTAGGTTGGCGTTAAAAATTGTCGTTGTGACAAGGGAACAGGGAACAGGGAACAGAGAAGAGGTTTTGGTCAACTTTACTTTTCGTTACATAGTTCGGTTTTTTCCGTTCACCTACTTACCTATACTCTTGAGTTTTCATACTTATCTTTTAGACTACTGTGCTTTTATTCAGTAGTTTAATAGTACATTTGACCTATGGTTTGTATTCAAATTGAGCATCGCACAGTTAGATACTTAGATTATCTAACAATTAGCCATCAATAAAATTAGCTAATCATATTTTTATTAAAAGGTACTTGCTTTTTCATGAGAGTTATGAGATTCTACTATTAATCTACGATAAATCAGTCGAGATACAGTAGTTTTATCAGCAACCCACAACTAACGCTCGTGCCTACAGTGGCTAAGGAGTTGAAAAAGCTTTGCTAACAAATAAATATGCAGCAGTTACAGTGGCATAACGGACAACTGCTATACCAAAAAATCATTATTATCCTATATTCATCTGTAAAAAATATTACTTGGAGTCTAATATGAGCAAACAACAAAAACAACTAAGACTAGGTGCATTTTTACCCGGTGCAGGTCAGCACGTAGCAGCTTGGCGACATCCTCAAGCACGGAGTAATGGCGCTCTTAACTTTGAGCATTATAAACAAATAGCCCAAACAGCCGAGCGCGGTAAATTCGACGCATTTTTTCTGGCTGACGGTTTAGCTTTACAACATCGTCCTGGTGCAGAAGGTCGTACAGCCTTTGGTGGCGACTTTGAACCTGTCACCCTCTTTTCAGCCCTGGCTGCGGTGACAGAAAAGATTGGTTTTATCGCCACTGCCTCTACTACCTATGAAGATCCGTATATTCTCGCACGCAAATTTGCTTCTTTAGATCATATTTCTGGGGGGCGAGCCGGCTGGAACGTAGTTACTACTGGTAGTAGTGAAGCTGCTGGGAACTTCGGTCTAGAAGCCCATCCTATTCATGCAGAACGGTACATCCGCGCCCACGAATTTATTGATGTAGTCAAAGGTTTATGGGATAGCTGGGAAGACGATGCTTTTGTCCGTGATAAAGAAACAGCTTTTTACTACGACCCCAAGAAAATACATCAACTTAACCATAAAGGCAGATTTTTCTCCGTGCGCGGACCATTAAACATTGCCCGTCCGCCCCAAGGTTATCCTGTAATTGTGCAAGCTGGTTCTTCTGAAGATGGTAAAGAACTGGCGGGTAGAACTGCCGAAGTTATATTTACTGCTCAACAAACCCTAGAAGATGCCCAAGCCTTCTATGCAGATGTTAAAGGTAGATTAGCAAAATATGGACGTACCCCGGATCAACTCAAGGTTATGCCTGGTGTTTTTCCAGTAGTGGGACTAACAGAAGCAGACGCAAAAGCCAAATATCAAGAACTACAAGATTTAATTCATCCCCAGGTTGGTTTGGCTTTATTACAAGGACTCATAGGCACGGATCTTTCTTCCTATCCCCTAGATGAACCACTGCCAGAGTTACCAGAAACCAATGATAACAAAAGCCGCCAAGCATTATTAATTGATATTGCTCGCAGACACAATTTTACCATTCGGGAGCTTTATCAATGGATTGCAGGAGCGCGTGGTCATTGGACAATTATTGGTACACCAGTACAAATTGCAGATCAACTAGAAAGCTGGTTTGTCAATGATGCTGCTGATGGCTTCAATATTATGCCTCCTTATCTTCCCGGTGGACTAGATGATTTTGTTGACTTAGTAATTCCTGAATTACAACGTCGGGGCTTATTCCGCACTGAGTATGAAGGAACAACTCTGCGGGAAAATCTCGGTTTATCTCGTCCAGTTAATCAATTTCAAAAGGTATTAGCAGTAGTTTAAATAAATTTAATAACTTACGCAAAATCTCTCTCAAAACCTCCTTTCTCTGTGTCGCGCCAGTTGCTTTAAGTCGGGAAACCCGCCCAACGCACTGGCTTCTCTGTGCCTGGAGTGGTTCGTTATTCCATAATTCGTGGGTAAGTCCTGAAATTTGTCTCACGCAGAGGCGCAAAGGCGCAAAGAGTAAGAGCTTGAGAAATGGAATTTTCAATTTTCATACCTCAATTCAGCACCGCCAGAATTTTTAACTTTATACAAACAAAAGATGGTGTTGGTGTAAATAAAAAAGTATGGTGAGTCAGTAGAAAATTTGTTCACAATAACCAATTTATCACATCTGACGCACCCTACAAGAGACCGTCAGCACAGACGTTAAAAGCCTACCGGAGTCCATGCAAACTATCGGAAAGTTATGCTTGTCAAAAAGACAAGAATCTTCAATTTCACGGATTAAACTCAAGTCAAAATCAACAGCACGATTTCCCACAGATCCCCGATTTTTTGAAAATTCATAACTTTTAGATTCTGCAATTGTTTGAGAAATCAGGGATCTAAATTGTCTTGTAACTTTTCTAAGGAAAATATGAGTAAATATAGCAAGTTGAAAAGCTCTCCCTCCGCTGCAGTTAGAGCCAATCTCGATTATCCTGTCATTGATACTGATGTTCACACTAATGACTTTACTCCTGCCCTTGAGGATTATATTGCTCACTACGGCGGTGTAAAACTGGTAGATGAATTACGCAAGGCTGAATCTTCTCGTCTTAATCCCAAGAGTGAAGGTAAAGACTGGTATCAACAAACCCCTGAAGAGCGTCAATATAATCGGACATTGCGATCGCCTTGGTGGGCTAGAGTTACTCGCAATACCTTAGATTTAGCTACCTACACTCTCCCCGCATTACTCTATGAACGTCAAGCGGAGCAAGGCTCAGATTATTCGGTACTATTTCCTAATAATGCCTTAGCTGCGGCTGGGGCAAGTAAGGAGAATCGTCAATTATTGCAACGGGCAATTAATCACTATCATGCTGATATTTACCGCAAATATAGCGATCGCTTGACTGTAGTAGCTGGTATCCCCATGACTACTCCCCAAGAAGCAATTGAGGAGTTAGAATTTGCAGTCAAAACACTAGGATTGAAGGTAGCTAACATTCCTGGTGGTGTAAAACGACCAATTAAGGCGATCGCTGATAAATACCCAGCCGATCAATTCCCCGAAATTGGTAAATATGCCTCTTACATTGACTTTTTCGGATTAGATAGTGAATACGACTACGATCCCTTCTGGGCTAAAGCCGTTGAATTAGGCGTACCTCTCACCACCCATTATGGTAGCCAAGGATGGACAGGACGCTCCTCCATCAGTAACTACATGAACAACCACATCGGTCACTTTGCCGATGGTTCACAAGCATTTGCGAAAGCATTATTCTTTGGTGGTGTAACCAGACGCTTCCCACAATTGCGCGTTGGTATGCTAGAAGGTGGTGCAGATTGGGGCGCTCACGTCTACATTCATTTAGTGGATCGTTTCTCCAAACGCAATTTAGAAGGACTGCAAAATTACAACCCAGATTTAGCTAACCCCGATGAGTTGTTTGAGTTGTTTGCAGAGTATGGTGGAGAAATTACTCAAGGATATTCTCTCAGCAAAGAAGAATTGACCAAGAGTGTATTGGGTGCTTCCTTCAACCGTCATAGTCGTTCACCAGTGGGTAGTGAATTAGAAGATTTTGGTGCAGCAGGGATTCAATCAATTGAAGATATACGCGATCGCTGGGTGAATAGTTTCTTCTTTGGTTCTGAATCAGATGATCGTACTATCGCTGCGGCATTCAACGACAAAGCCAACCCCTTGGGAGTGAAGATCAACGCCATCTACTCCTCTGATGTTGGTCACTGGGATGTACCCGATCTCACTGCACCTTTAGCTGAAAGCTGGGATTTGGTCAGAGAAGGCGTAATTTCTGAAGATGACTTCAAAGCCTATGTATTTGGCAATCCTTATAAATTCTACACCCAAGCCAACCCTGATTTCTTCAAAGGTACAGCCGTAGAATCTAAACTACCTAAGACCGAATCTCAAGTAGAGAACAAAACTCTGGTAGGTGTGTAAATGACCTTGTGAGGTTACGCCAAAAAATAGAGTATCTAATCTTGTGGGATGGGCATTGCGCCCATCCTTGATTAGCGGGCTTTTCGTCCCATACCACCGGAAATTTTTGGATGTTAGCACCAACATAGGGCTTAGGCTTATACTAAGCCATCAATAAACAGTGGTATAAACTGAAATTTTCTCCCATCAAATAATCCTTGGTCACTAAGTTTTAATTCAGGTATCACCAGCAACGCCATAAAAGAAAGAGTCATGAATGGTGCAGTCAGTTTTGAACCTAATCGTTTTGCCCAGGCATCGAGTTCTGCGTATTTTTTGGCAACTTCATTACCATCACCATCACTCATCAAACCCGCTACTGATAAAGGTAATACGTCAACCTTATTACCTTCGACTACCGCAATACCACCTTGATGTTGAATGATGGCATTTACCGCAGCACAGATTTCCGTGTCCGTTGTCCCCACTGCCACAATGTTATGGGAATCATGCGCCACACTTGATGCGATCGCCCCCCTTCTCAATCCAAAATTCTGCACTAATGCCACTGATGGCGGTGTATCCTGATATCTATTTACCACCGTAATTTTCAGGATATCTTGCTCTAGATCAACTGTAACTTTACCATTTTCCATCTGCGCTGGTACACACTTTTCCCCTGTCATCAACTGACCATCAGTAACGGAATCACTCTGACTGTTGTACCCTTGGCAGTTATTTCAAAATCCCCCGGTGTTTTTGCAGTAGTGATAAAATTATTAATCCCACATTCCGCACCCCAAACTGTCACAAAGGGAAATTACGGAGATAAAAAATCAAAATTAGCATAAAAACAGACATATACAGTGAAAAAAGGCATTCGAGAAACAGTAAATCACCAAAAATGTCATCAAAACCTATTCTCAATAAGAAGCAATAAGAATGAACACCACCTGGAGAGGTTAACAGATAAAGAAAAAAAGATATTTAAGAAAAAATCATAAAATAGACTAATATTTCCAGGATAAAAATAAAATTATAGACATAGTAAAATGGAGCTATACATCAAAGAGACTAGCTCATTTTCACTCATAGAAATTAAATTGATAGAGATAATAATTAGGTGACTAATTGATAGTAACGCAAACAATCATCTGGTAAAAGACGCAAGATAAAATCTCTGTCCTTATTCCAATTAGAAATATGTTCTTCCTGATTGAGTGTAACCAAATGAATACATTGAAAGCATTGGAAAATCCAACGTAAAGTAGGGCGGTTAGTTGCTTTACCTAATTGATTTTTAATCGCTGATTGAGAAGCTTTCAGAGCATTTCTAATTTGACGTTGAGCTAAAGTATACACCAGTAGACATAAACCCATGATCATTCCCAAAGACTCTATTCTCTCAGGACTTTTGAGGAAGATACTGTCGGCAAAAAATAATGGGTCTTTGAGAAAACCAAACCCCCTTTCACATGACTGTTGGGCTTTATATTCACTCAAGATAGAATCATTGCTCAGTTCATTTGAATCTAAAACATTGGTGGCAATAATAAAACGTCCTGCACTCAGCATTTCTGTATTAATTTTACTTTCATCTTTGGAGACTGTAGCTGATATTTGATAGGATATTTCTTCTGAAGAATCTTTTTTGCTAGATTTGACTTGAGTAACCTTACTTTCGTTAATTTGATGATATTTGAACTGTTTTGATAATTTCGATAATGCCTTGATAGCATCTGCTTCACAAGCAAATTCTTCCTGTGATAACTTTTTCAAATCTTGCACAGCTTTTAATTCTGCCTTGGTAATTTTTTGGGTGAGCTTACGCAGGTCTGATTCT